>CAZITH010000009.1:0-15019 GCA_964542125.1 uncultured Gammaproteobacteria bacterium
GTTTCCAGATGAAATAATAGGTTTTACATTTTTAAACCCCACAGATTCAAAAAATTCTTTTAATTTGCTTTGATGCATGCTGGGGTTTCCGGGTCCCACTCCTCTTATTAAGGCAACAAATTTCATACTATTTAAACCTGCTGTCATCATCCCTTGTAATATAAAGAATATCGCGTGTTTGTGGGTTTTTAAGAAGGTCACTTCCCGTATTTAGCCCATCCATGATTTTTCCCAGCACTAGTTCACCTCTTTCATTGTGACCATCTGCTACTCCACCTTTTAGCCAGTTATTGTTTATATCCAGCTGCATTGCAGTGTAAGCTCCTGCTGCTTTAAGACTGGCAGCAAGGTTATAGGGAGACATACTGCTTCCAAACGCAACCATTAAATTTCCATCTTCTAAAAGACCTATCGCAGATCTCCACGTAATAAAATCAGGAGAATTGGCAGCAATAAGGCCCCATGTTCCAGTATCTTTTTCGTTTTTTGCAGCCGGAGTTATCTCTCCATTTTTAACAAGAAGAACACTGTTTTGTCTTACTGCCTCCATATCTTCCGTTTTTTCAGCAAGCTCCCCCTCTCCCCATGTCCCAATTTTTATAGATCCGTCTTTATAGACCACAGTGCTGGCGTACCCCGGTTTTAATGCTTGATACACGTTTCCATCCAGGTATGCTCCCCACTGAGGAGCGTGCCAGAGCTGAAATCCGCCATTCATTACCAGAAGAAGATTAGACAGATCAGAATCAGGAACTTTTCCTGGACCATTACCTCCTCCTACTCTAGCCTCTCCTTTTCCTCCCACCATATGAAGCCTAACTCTTCTGCTGTCCATAATTACTATAACTGTATTTGCATAAGGGCGGGAACCATCAGGTCTAATAAATGTTTTTGCCATAATTAAATCCTCTTTTGTGGTGGGTAAGCCGTCTATCACCCAAGAGCCCTCTCCAGGTAATGGGTTAGAGTACAGCACGTGAACATCTGGCGGGATAAATGGTTTAGGTTTTTTTATCTCAGGTGTTGGATTAGGCAGCACGTTTAGTACAGATTCATCTATGAATACAGGACTTGTAGTTTGTGAAGTTGTGGCTTGCTCTGACAGTTGGGGCGCTTCAGGTTCAGGTGAGGAAATAAATTGAGTTGGAGTTTTAAAGGGTTTCTCATTGGGTCCTAGGCCAATTTGATATTTAAATTTTGTAAATTTATCTTGTGTATTAAAATATTGTTCTTCAATCCACACCGCTTTTTCTCTTCCTAATGTTTCTGTTAAAAAATCTGAAGTTTCTTGCGGGTGCGTATCAGCGTAGTATCCAGCTCCGCCTAAAGTAGCTAGAATTGGAAGACCTATGCCTGCTCCCCACCTTAGAGTTTTTCGCATTCTTCTGACATTTTTTTCAGACACAGCTTTTTCAAATGCGTCTTGTGCATTTGTTGAAATTTCTTCTTCTGTGAACGGACCTTTAGGGTATGCAAATGGAGCACTTTTTAAAAACCAATCTTTTGCAGTTTGCTTTACAGTATTAACCTTTCCATTTTTAAATCCTGGGGTTTGTTCTACTCTTGCCATGCTACGAGTATAACATTTGTAAGAAAAATATTAAACTTTTTAAAGAGGATATACGAAATTATTTTGTGTCAGGCTGCAGGATACTTACACGGTTTCCTTCTGTGTCAGTAAAAACTGCCCACATTCCAATTCCGGGAATGGGCATAGGTTCCCCTTCTATTTTTCCGCCTGCTTTTTTTACGTTTTCCATAGCTTCTTCTAAATTATCTACGGATATTACAAAAGAAGGAATATTTCTTCCTGGCTGCTTTTCATCTTGCGGGAAAAAGCCACCGTTTATAGTCCCAGGTGTTTTTACCATTTGGTTTTCATCAGTTTCAGCAGTGTGTGCTACCACATAATTTCCCATTTCTGGACCCGTTTGCTGCATATCCCACCCAAATGTGGCGGAATAGAAATCTGAGAGGCGCTTTGCGTCTTTGTATGGCATTTCAAAGTGAACAACAGGAGATTTTTTCATAATAAAAAGTGTAACATAACGTTTAAATCATAACAATATGTACAAATTAAAAATGTATCTACTACCACACAAATGGAATAAGTGTTTTTACCCTTTTTTTATAGTTTGAATATTTTTCAGGAAAATGTTCCAGCAATATTTTTTCTTCTGCTTTTAATTTGTAAATCATAAAATAAATCATAATAAACGCAAAAATAAATGAGCTGAGATTTAACGTATAAAGAAATAATCCAAATGACATGAATGTGATTCCAGTGTAAATTGGATGCCTTGAGAGTTTATAGATGTCTGTAGTTTTTAGCTCATGCTTCTCTTTTATTTCTACATTTGAGCTCCAATCACGGGAAAGCTTCATTTTTGCAAGAATTGCAATTATGAGTCCGCTTATGGTCAGAAAAACAGCAAGCAATTGTATAAAAATAATTTCGGGTAAGAACCTAAAAGCAAAAATTGGCACCGAGAAAAATTTCATAGAAATTAAAAATAGAAGTATAAAAAAAACACTGCCTGAATAAAACCACACGTTATTAAATTTCTGTCCTGTTTTTTGTGTTTTCTTAACTTTTCCAGAAGAAATTGCCCAATAAAAAACAAGAATAGCCCAGCTTATATAAACTGCAAGATCCAGAACGCTCATATTTATAAGACTCATTATACCTGACTTAGAATTTCATGAGTAACTAAGCAGCAACTGCTGGTCTTGCTACTGGCTTTTTTGACGAATGTTTTCCAGAAGAAATTTCTTTCTTTACTTTTCCTATGGCATTTTGAGCTTTTGATTTGCCGTTTCCATTTCTTTCTTCAAAATACTCCATTGTTTTATTTTTCATAGTAATAATGGTATCTTTTACCTTTTTTCTGCTTTTCTCGTCTTTTAAAGCCATAGTTCCAGCTACCGCTGCTCCTGCTCCAATTACCGCTCCGGTGACTGCTGCTGTGACAGGGCTTATTCCCTCCTTTTGATGTTCTTCATTTGTGTTTTTCATACAATCACCTCCTTTAATTATTTGCGAGGAACACGTTCTCCCGCTTTTCTTGCTTCAGACAACCCAATTGCAACGGCCTGTTTCCTGTTAGTAACTTTTTTATTTGATTTTCCGCTTTTCAGCTTCCCTTCCTTAAATTCGTGCATAACTTTCTCAACTTTTTTCTGTGATCCCTTAGAATACTTTCTCATGCTTAAAGAATACTGTTAAAACATTAGGAAAAAGTGTAGGAAGAGTAAGAGAAGTGTAAGTAACTGTAAATTATTCCCAATCTCCTGAGATAAGAGGTTTTGTGGGGTGCCTGTCTTTATCTACCTCTAGCTTAGTAAATATATCTGCGGTCTGGAGTGTCTCAAAATCCTTTTGAGAGGTGATACCTAATCTTCCTATGTCAGACCCCACACCTACAAGCAAAACCTCCGTTCCTCTTTTATCTAAATCTTCTGGTTTAACAGGAGAGAAATTTGAAAATGGCTCCTCGGGAGAATTTGGAGACTTTTCTACGGTTCTTTCCAGAAATATATAATTTGCCTCGCTTTTAATATTAAATGCTTTTTGAACTACACCAGGATGCATGGGTAGTTCTAAGCTGTATAGCAGATGAGTATGGGTTCTGTGTGATGCCAACAGGTATATGCCTTCACCTGCTGGACGGGATGCGGTTTTTTCTCTTACAGCTGTGAGTTTTTTAAAAGTTTTAAAGCCTCTTCCTCCTACTATTTGTACAAATCCCCATGTTGACTGGTCTCCATCATGTATATCAGGCATTTTTTTGTTCCCCATAACTATGTATCTAGGAAGTGAAGTTCCTGCAGGATCTAACACAAAATAAAACCTTGAAACATCATTTCTTCCTGACGTTTTTTCAATACCTTTTTTAGGTTTATAAAAAAAATAAATGTCCCCCTGTTCCAGGAATTGAATATCAAGCTGCCATCTTCCTTGAGCGGCGTTTTCCATTCTATGAGAGTATTAAAAAATGCTTAAATTTGTATTAAAAGTGTGTGGGAATTATGTAGGAGTTTTACAATATGCTGAATAAATCTAAAGGTTTTTTTAAAATGTAGTCAGGATTGTTTTGAAAAAGCCCTTTTTTAGAATTATACCCCCACGTTACTGCAGCAATTTTTACACCCGCTTTCCTGCATGCCTTAATATCTCTTATCTCGTCTCCTATATATAAAACGTCATTCGCAAAAAGTTTGTGCATTTTCATAAATTTCTTTATAACTTTATCTTTACCAAATAAGCTTGTATCTGAATGTATGTATGTAAAAACATCCGCAATCTTATTTTTTCTAAGAAGCATTTCAACATTTTTTTGTGAGTTGGAGGTTATAATGCCTATTGTGTACTTTCTACGTTTTAATTCTTTCAGAGTGTCAGGAATTTCTTTAAACAAATGGATTTTTGAAATGTTTTCTTCCTGAAGTTTTTTCATGTCTCGTGCCAAAAATGGGATTTTATAAAAGGGTATTTTGAATTTTTTTAAAATGTTTCTGGCATCTTCATCTCTTAATGCTTCAATTTCACTGCTAGTTAATTGCGGTAGTCTGTACTTTTGGGAAAGAGTTTTTAGAATACTTAAAAAATTTTCAAAGGAATCAGCTATGGTTCCGTCAAAATCAAATAGTAGAACTTTTACCATAGAATTATTTAAATAAATTAGTTTTAATCTTCCATGCTTCTGATCACTATCAAAGCATGGAATATTTACCCACTATTTATAAAACAATTATACTAAATTTCAAATGATACTGTTCTTATGCTTATAAAAAAAATTAAAGGATTGACAATATATTAGTATATGCTAATATATAAATGTGCAAAATCTTGTACTCTCATCACTTTCAAATGAAACACGATTAAAGCTGCTCTTATGCCTTTCAGAGGAGGAAAAAAATGTGACGCAGCTTATTAAAAGGTGTAATCTTTCACAGTCTGCAATTTCTCAACACCTTGAAAAGCTTAGAGCTTCTGGACTAGTTACAACCAAACGTCAAGGAAAAGAAATAATCTATTCTCTTAAACATAAAAAGACTACAGAAATATGCAGGAAGCTACTAGATTTCATAAAGGTTGCAAGTTAAATACGTATATTATTTATGTTTGGATTAGGGCCAAAAGTACCAACAATAGAAGCAGAAGACTTAAAGAAAGCACTTGATGAAAAAAGTGATGTTGTAATTATAGACGTTAGGACACCTGGTGAATTTTCAAAAGGCCATATTAAAGGAAGCATAAATTTACCCGTAAGTGACGTAGCTGCCAACATAGAAAAAACTATATCTGCAAAAGACAAAACTATTATTCTTTACTGTCTGAGCGGGTCAAGAAGTGTTTTTGCTGTAGACATGTTGGTTAAATTGGGATACTCAAACGTATTTGATTTAAAAAGCGGCCTTCTTGCCTGGCGGTCAAAACAATATCCCCTTGAGAATTAAGTGCCGGATGTTTTTTGATTTTTCCCCATCGTGAATATTACGAAACAAAGACTATTTTCTTATTTACGTGTATTTATCTTTACTGAGGTTGAGGGTTCATAGGTCGCAAATAGTACACCAGTGTCTGTGACTTTGGAGTTTACCACCTTGAAACGCTCTGGCTGTGTTCCTTCTGCGAATAATTTTTTACCCGCACCTAACGTAATTGGATAAATCCAAACATGCATTCTGTCTATGAGGTTATTTTTAAGAAGAGTTTGTATGAGGTTACCACTACCCCACACCCAAAGATCAGGGCCATCTGTTTCTTTTAACATTTTTAACTCTTTTGCAACATCTCCTGTAACTGCAGTTAATTTATCCCATGAAGCGTCAAAGGAATTATGGGAGACTACAAACTTCTCAGCTTTATCAAATGCCTTTCCCCACACATCCTCATCTTTATGCTTGGGCCAGAAACCTACCCAAATATCATAGGTAAGTTTTCCCAAGAGAAGATCTCCATGCTCTGCCATAAGGTTAATCATTATCTCCTCTGCTGCATTATCTTTCTCATCCCATGCCATCTGCCATCCACCATACTTAAATCCGCTTGAAGTGTCTTCAGTTGGCCCTCCGGGTGCCTGCATAACCCCATCTAGGGTTACAAATGTGGTAGTAATTATTTTTCTCATGTAGTTTTTTACAGGTTTAGGTAGTGAACTTGGTGGCTGTGCTGGGATACCTAGATTCAAATTTGATTGGTGTTTCCGCTGGGACGCCTGGATTCGAACCAGAATAAACAGCTCCAAAGGCTGTTGTCCTACCATTAGACGACATCCCAGCGCAAACACCAAATTGTTAATTTTGAGCCTTACAATGATACCAAATGCATGCGCTTTGATCAATGAAGGTAAATGTGCTATAATAAGGAAGACACCTTAAAGTACTCCTACTTAGTCCTCCAAGGCGTTTAATATGACAACAACAGTGACCTACACAAATCTATGCGTAAGATGTGGAAAACAAAGAATTGACGGTAAAACCTGGAAAGAAAAGGTTGAAAGTCACTTTGGATCATCTTATATAGTTCATACTGAAACAGTTTGTCCTGATAAAGAATGCCAAAAGATAGTGAATGAAAAAATGGCTTCAGAACGTAAAAGAGCTGAAGAGCTAAAGCTTGAAAAAGAAGAAAAACTCAAAAACCTTCACAAAAAAGGCAAAGTTAACAAATCCTAAGCCCACATTTGCTTTTTCCTGAGAATTTAGTTACAATGCACCCTTCGTGGTATTTTTGAAACGTAGTACCACTGTCCTGCTTGCGTTTTTTGCACTCTCTCTCGCAAGTAATGTCTATACAGCAAAAGCACACGCCCAAGAGTTTAAGGCAAACACACAGTGTCCCATGGCACAGTTTATTGTCATAGGAAACTCTAGCTGCACCAAGCCTAAAAAAATTACTCCAACCGCAGAATTTCTCCCAACCACAAATCTTATTCCTCCAGTAAAACTAGAGGAGAAAAAAGAAGAAAAAAAACCTACGCCTCCTACACCACTTGTCACACCTGCCGTGAGTGTAATAGAAACAAATACTGCAACATTATCTGCTGATCTTTTATTTTCTCTCACAAATACTCACAGAGCTGAGATTGGACTTCCCGCCTTTGAACATGATGTACAAGTGTGTTCCGTTGCAGATTCCAGAAAATATGAAATGGTAGATGAAATTTTTAGCACACATAACCTGCATGCAGGGTTTTATGCAAAAAACCTGCCGTACTGGGCAACAGAAAATCTTATCTGGCAGCATACAGAAAAGGAGGCATTAAATTGGTGGCTTAATTCACCCATTCACAGGTCTGCAATAGAGGGAAATTACAAATATGCCTGCGGAGTATGTAATGGAGAAGTTTGTAATATGGTTTTTACTAATTATGAACCTAAAATTGCAGAAGTTCCCGCTGCTGTTAACACTTCCGAAGAGAAAAATTCTCCTCAGGATAACACAAAAAATACACCTGTCAAAAAGAATATCACCATGACACTTCTTAAGTAGCCTCTTTTATAGGTAATTTGTTACAATACAAAAGTGATTAGAAGGCTTAAAAACTATTACCACCTGGGAAACGCCGCGTTTTCCTCTACTAGATATAAATTTCCCGGAAGAAAACTTACAGTAATAGGAATTACAGGAACTGACGGAAAGACAACAACCTCTACTATGTTGTACTCAATTTTAATGGAGGCAAAAATTAAAGCAGCGCTTATCACTACCATAGGTGCATACGTAGATGGTAACTTTTATGAAACAGGACTGCATACCACTACCCCATCTTCACGTGTTTTGCAAAAATACTTAGGGCATGCATACAAGTCAGGGTGCACACACGTGGTTTTAGAAATTACATCTCACGGACTAGACCAAAACAGAGCCTGGGGTATACCATTTTTTGTAGGGATAATTACAAATATTACCCGTGAACACTTGGATTATCATAAAACTTATGAAAAATATGTCCATGCAAAAGCAAAATTACTAAAACTTGCCAAAACCCCCATTATTAACGCAGATGACCAGTCTTATGAATTTTTATTAAAAGAGCTAAAGGGCAAGGCTCACATTACATACTCGCTTAATGATTCTGCCCTTTTACCTGCAAAAATGAAGCTGATAGGAGAATTTAATAGACAAAACGCACTTGCCGCAGCAACTGCGGCACAATTTTTAGGAATAGAAAAAAATATAATAAAAAAAGCAATTTCCGAATTTACTCCTCCTGAGGGAAGACAGGAAGTTATTCATGATGATGAGTTTAAGGTTATTGTTGATTTTGCACATACGCCTAATGCTTTTTATCAAGTTCTTCCCGCAGTTAAAAAAGAGACAAAAGGACGCTTAATTCATGTTTTTGGAGCTGCAGGAAAAAGAGATGCGTCTAAAAGACCAGATATGGGAAGGGCATCTTCTCTGTATGCTGATGTGGTAATCTTAACAGCAGAAGATCCCAGAGGTGAAAGTGTTGTAAAAATAAACCAGGAAATAAAATCCGGATTTGAAAAAAAAGTTTTGTTTTATGAAATAGCAGACAGGCGTGCTGCAATTAAAAAAGCGCTTGAAACTGCAAAAAAGGGAGACATTGTATTATTAACCGGAAAAGGACATGAAAAATCTATAAATTATGATGGAAGTGAAACTGCCTGGAGCGAAAAGGAAACGGTATTTGAATTCTTGCGGTAAATTGGGTATTTGAGACATATACATTCTTCTTGTATACTTAAATTTTCAAAATGAGGTTTCTTCCTGCACTATTTATCTCAACATTTTTTTGCGCTCTTGTAATAGCTGGGTTTCTCTATTACTCAGACTTAATTCCTCAAGACTCACTCTTAAGATCCCCAATCCCAGATACGCTTTCTAAATTTTTTTATCCAGCATTTAAAAAATCTGGCTACTGGCAGCCAACCACTCAAGTACTGAAGGACTCACATATTCCAATACCAGATTTACAAGCAAAAGCTGCAATATCATATGACCTTTCAGAAAATAAACTTCTGTACGTTAAAAATGAAAACGAAAAATTACCTATAGCATCATTAACTAAAGTAATGACAGCAATTGTTGCTTTAGAGAATCAAAACGAATCTGATGTAATAACGGTAAGTAAAAGCGCAGCATCTATAGGTGAAGATTCTATGGGTCTTTCTGAAGGTGAAAAAATTGAATTAAAGTACTTAATGTATGGTCTTTTTTTACAGTCCGGAAATGACGCTGCTGAGGCAATCTCACAGTCTTCTAAATTTGGAAGAGAAGATTTTATACATCTCATGAATAAAAAAGCAGAGGATTTAGGGCTTTCTTCTACTCATTTTACGAATCCAACAGGTCTAGAAGGAGACGGAAATCAGTACAGCACGACTCATGATCTTTTGATAATAACAAGATACGCACTAGAAAAACCAACCATTAAAGAGGTTGCCCAAACATACACATACAGTATTCCTTACACCTCAACACATAAAGCGTTTGACTTGTATAATGAGACAAATCTCTTGACCTCTTATCCTGGTGTAAAAGGTGTTAAAACCGGCTATACAGAAGAAGCAGGCCTGTGTTTAATTACATATCTAGAATATAAAGGACACAATATTATTGCGATTGTTTTAAACAGTCCCAGCAGAAGGGATGAAATGATAAAAATTCTTGATTATTCCCTGAAGCTTTTGGGAGAAACTCCACCAAAGCACTAAATTTTCTGTATTTTAATCTTTGTATTTTGTATAATATACATTCAAGCCTGAGTGGTGGAATGGTATACACGCACGCCTTAAGAGCGTGTCCCAAAAGGATGTGGGTTCGAGTCCCACCTCAGGCACATATCCTCCTTTCTTTTTTTCAAAAAGATATACACGCACGCTTGTGAGCAAAGCTCAGCGACAAAAGTCTAAAGAGCGTGTCCCAAAAGGATGAGGGTTTGCATCCCACCTCAGGCACATTACTTCAATTTCCGTGAAAAATACCCTAATACTTCTTCCATATATAAATCTGGGTTTGACTTAAAACTTTGTGTGTGCTCTGCATTTGCAAACACAATAAGTTTACTTCCGTTATTAAGTTTTTTTACTAACTCCCTGCTATTTTCTACAGGAATAACTACGTCTTTTTCTCCATGCAAAAATAAAAGTTCTTTGTCTTGAGCCAGGGAAATTTTTTCAATTGGGTTAATCACGTCTAAATTAACTCCATATAAAAGCCTAGCTGATGTAAAAATTCCAGGGAATAAGAATGTTGGAATATGCTGCTCGCGTGACAAAATTCCCTCAACAATGGGTTTTACTCTGGCTGCTGAACTGTCAAGCACTATTGCTCCCATATCTTGTAAATTTTCCAGATCCATAATTACAGCGATTGCCCCTAAGGAGTTTGAAAGAATACCTATATCTTTTTTTTCATAACCTTGGCTTACTGCAAAGTCTACTGCCGCTTGCACGTCTTTTGTGCTTTCTAGTCCAAAAGAAATTATCTTTCCGTCTGATTCACCAGTGGCTCTTATATCAAATAAAAGAACACTAAATCCTTTTTGATACAGCTGAGAAGCTATTTGAAGTGTACCGTAAGGCGTATCAGCTCTGTTGTTATTAACTCCCTGAACAAAGATTACAATTTTCTTTGAATTTTCATTTTTAAACAACCATCCTTTTAAATTAAAATGATCTGAAGTTACAAATGACACGTTGGTATAATTGCGGGAAACTGTTGCTGGATCTTCTGTTATTGGGCTGGGAACTGGTTTAGTAAGCTTTGTTGCAATATAAGTACATGTTCCTATGTAGATAATTGCAGAAACCACAATAAGAATTGCAAAAATTTTTAAAAACATAGCTCTACTTACTCCCAGTCCTTCTTATAATATTTCCTGCCACGTAAATTACTCGGCAAATATTCCTGTGTTGTTTTTTCACCGGTTAGTTTTTCCGTTTGCCAGGGGAATCTATCGTGTCCTTTTCCATACCCTAAACCTTTCATAATTTTATTTACAGGATTTCTTAAGTGTAATGGAATAGGCCCTAAGTTTTCCATATCTATATCAGATAACGCTTCTGAAATTCCCACGGTAGAAGCTATAGATTTTTTTGCAGTTGCCAGATACGTTGCAGTTTGGGAAAGTATTAAAGTTGCCTCCGGCATTCCTATAAGGTGTACAGCCTGCATACAGGCCGTTGCAACAACCAGAGCTGTAGGCTGAGCGTTTCCTATGTCTTCTGAGGCAAAAATAAGCATTCTGCGGGCAATAAACAGCGGATCTTCACCTGCTTTAATCATTCTTGCTAAATAATGCAGCGCAGCATCAGGATTTGATCCTCGCATGGATTTTATAAATGCAGAAATGGTGTCGTAGTGATAGTCACCTTTTTTATCATAGAAAATTGCTTTGCGCTGTACAGCTTCCTCAGCGATTTTAAGATTTATTTTTTTACTTAACGTGGTTGAAAGCTCTATAGCGTTAATTAAAGTTCTAGCGTCACCATTTGAGGTTTCTATAAGGTGTTTTTTTGCTTCTTTATCAAATATATGTTTAGGAAATTTTTTAATTGCTAAGTTTAAAATTTTTTCTAAATCTTCAGAGGTTAAGGAATACAGAACAAACACTTGCGCTCTTGAGATAAGCGGCGCATTTACCCGAAAGCCCGGATTTTCTGTAGTAGCACCTATAAGAATTATGGTTCCATCCTCTACATACGGCAAAAAAGCATCTTGCTGGGACTTATTAAACCTATGGATTTCATCAACAAATAAAACCGTTTGCCTATTTTTTTCTTTTTTTGTCTTTTGTGCTTCTTTTATAACTTTTCTTACATCCTCTACACCGCTTGTGACAGCTGAAAAAAATACAAATTCAGCGTCTATTCCGCCTGCTATAACATGCGCTAGTGATGTTTTTCCAGAACCAGGAGGTCCCCATAGAATCATGGAAGAAACTTTTTTATTTTCTAGCATTTTCTGAATAGGTTTTCCTTTTCCAACAAGATGATCCTGCCCTACATATTCCAAAAGACTGTGGGGCCTAAGTAATGAAGCAAGGGGTCCGCCTTGAGCTGTGACAAAAGGGGTGTCTGCCATAGAACTATTTTACCAGAAAAAAATAAGAAACTACTGATGCCTATTCATTGGAAATTATATTCATAGGCAAGCAATCAAAAATTTATTGTGATTAAGGGTTTTTGATTGTAAGACTTTTCAAAAGTTATAAAAAAAATGATTCTTTCTTACACTTTTTACATGAATGTTTGTTAGAATATTTAAAGTTTTGGGCTACCACTGTCCTGACGGTTTTATACCTTAGGACGGTTGATCTTCATAATCGAGGCTTCTTGTGCAGACATGAGGCCTCGATTTTTTTTGAAAATTTTTATACAATAAACTCTCAAATAGAAAGTATTGAAGGGCCGGTGGCGCAATGGTAAGCAGAGCTTGCCATTTTGCCACGTCCCAACAGTTGGGCCGGTGGCGCAATGGTAGCGTACTTCCATGGCATGGAAGGGGTTGAGAGTTCGAGTCTCTTCCGGTCCACTTAAAATTTGATTACAAAATTAAAGTACTAGGTTTTCTTCCGCTTTGGGGAATTGAAATTAGCATATTTTGAAAAAAATTAAAGGCCGGGGAAGTAGTCAGTCATTATTTGAGAAGATTTTATTCCAGCTTTTGAAAGCGTATCTTTTGTAGTGTGCACCATAGAGTTAGACCCTGAAACGTAAAATATCCTGTTTTTAAAATCAGAAACCGTATCTTTTAACACTTCAGGTGTAAGTTTTTCATCCTGTGAAAGGTTTACATAGAAAGTTTTAATCCCCACTTTTTCTGCCTCTTTCCATAGATCTTTGTACACAAATTCCTTACCGGCTGCTACATGAAACAAAACAATATCCCTCTTCTCTTTTCTGTCTACCAAGTATTTAATCATGCTTCTAAACGGAGTAATTCCAATTCCGCCTGCAATAAACACAAGTCTTTTAGAAGAAGATTCAGGGAGAATAAAGTCTCCTGCAGGGGAAGCAGCCCACACAACGTCTCCAGGCATAAAAGAAAAAAGTTTCTTTTTAAATGTACTGGAGGGAATATATGACTTTATACCTAAGGAAAGTATACCTTCTTCTGTAGGGGAAGATGCTATGGTAAAAAAGCGTCTCACACCCCTCAAATCTGCTTTTGCATGAGGAAGAGTCCACTCCATATATTGTCCTGGCAAATACGTAAATTTATGAGGAAGCTTAAAAATAAAAGCATTTGTTGTGTCAGATAGCTTAATTTTTTCTTGCAAAGTAAGCTTGAGTCTTACTTTGGGACTAACTAGAAATGAAAAAATATTTCCCAATAAAATAGCTAGCTCTGGAGTAATATATAAATCTAAAATTGGTGTCTGAATGGAAGCAAGAAATCCTATGAAAGACCCATAAACAGTTTGTAATTTTCTATTTGGAGGAGTTGTAAATGGCTCAGTAACCATAATAGACCCCATAAAAAGAAGCGGCCACGAAAAAAATGATGACTGTATTGTCTCTATTAAAGACACTCTTTTAAAAATAGCAAAAACAATAAGTGACAAAAGTGCAGCTGCAAAAAACGAGAAAAATAACCTAAACCTTCTAATTTTTCTTACTACTAAAATACCCACCAGAAGAGTAGGTATAAAAAGAATACTGGACGCAACCCACCAAGAGGCGGCAAGTCCAAAAAAACCAAATATGAAAGCTGAAAATGCTGCTGGATTAAATATATGCTTTTTCTTGTATGTAACTATATATTTTGAACCCATGGCAACAGCCCCCGCCAGCGCAAGAAGCA
This sequence comes from uncultured Gammaproteobacteria bacterium, assembly GCA_964542125.1. GTDB lineage: Bacteria > Patescibacteriota > Microgenomatia > Levybacterales > GWA1-39-11 > JAGORM01. Next base: position 13,784 of record CAZITH010000009.1, read on the forward strand.
TGTACTGAGAGACACTGCCATCAACCTCAAAAATAAGAAAGAGAATTAAAGCTGTAATAAAATGCGACTCATTACTAATGGGTGCCTTTAGGATCTTTGAAATAATTAAATTTGTTAAAAAACATGAGACGGTAAGTATTACCAGGGATAGAATAAGAGGAATTATTTTAATTGAAATGAGCCCAAAAACTGAGAATACTATGGATAATCCCGCAAGAAAACAGAGCCCGTACAATACCACTCTATACATGGTGAAGGAGTTTAAGAGGTTATCTAGATACCTAAGCATTACTATAATTATACACGTGATGTAAATAACTCAGCCGCAAAGTTTTCACTTCTTTGTACAGAAAAATCATTATACATAAGAAAATACTCACAAGGATATGCTTCTGAAACTTTTTTTGACGGATTTAAAAATAAAGCTGTTGCCATAGCATCTGCAACAAGAGCGCTGTCTGCTATCACCCAAACCGCCAAAATATCATCAGGAGATGTTAAAGTAATTGGATTTACTATATGATGAAAACTTCCCCACGCTCTTCTATTCCCCGCAGATCCGCAAATACTTTTATTATGAAACTGGGAAATTCCTATGACCTGAGAAGTATTAACAGGATTCTCCAGCCCCACCTGTATATCCGTTTCACTTTCTGAGTAATAAAAAATGTCGCGTCCCGCATCAACGCAAAAATGTTTTACATCAAAACTTTTTATGATCTCTGAAACTATATCTATAAGATACCCTTTTCCTGCTGCCCCAAAATCCAGCATGATAGGAATATGTGTTGTGATAGTCTTTTTGTCAAATGACACAACCGTATCTAAACGGGGCGGCTTGTGGAGTTTTTTAGGTCTCAAACTGTAGTCTTCATCATACCCAGCTTCTCTTAAAAGGTTACCTACGGTAGGAGTAAACAACCCTTCAGTTGTTTTGTACAATTTTTGGTAAACATCAAACAACTTTTTAAAATCAGGAGGAACAGTATATGTTCCGGGGTTTTTAAATAGATGAAACACCCATGAGTCTTTTCTAAACCTGGAATATATTTTATCAAAAATCTCAATCCGCTCTTTTACCGCATGAAGTACATCTGCAATTTTTATATGAGTTGACACTTCAACCTCTATATTCCAGGTTGTTCCAATAGCTTCAAACGTTACACTCTCAATATTTTGCATGAAACTAAGCCTTTGCTTTTGCTTTTATTTTTTCAAGCGCGTCATCAAAGCCTT
>CAZITH010000010.1:0-14938 GCA_964542125.1 uncultured Gammaproteobacteria bacterium
GTACGTGGACTACGATAACAACGTTGATAATTCTTTTAACTTTGGTAGAAGCCAGGACAAATCCAACTGGCATGAAAAGAAGATGGAGCCCCAAGTTAAGAAACCAATAATAAGAAAAAGACCAGACAGTAATGGGATTCTGAATAAGATAGCCGAAATGAAAAAGAGTGTTAAATGCATGAGATGTACCGTTCATATATTTATACTGAGGAAAGGCAAGAAGCCCTGTGGTAAAAAGAATTAAAAAACCAGAAACTCTTAATTTTTTAAAAAGTAAAGAGAGGGAGAAAATGGTGATTGCGGTCATAATAAAAATTGCTATATGGAAGAAAAAAAACAGTGCTAATGCAACTCCTAATATAATACTTTTTAGGTAAACTCTTTTTACACTTTTGTTAAATACTGGATCTAAAAATATATAAAGAATAAATAAAGAAAACGCAAAAGATGGGGCAAGGTGCCGTTGGTTGGTATAGATGTTTAAATTCCAAAAAGCCGAGACCAGTCTATTGTCATATGGTCCAAAGGATGTAAATTTTGTACTTGTAATAATATTATAAAAGGTAGAAAAAGATAGCGGATGATCTACAAAAAAATATAAAAAAGAAAGGCTACCATTAAATAGAATAAAGAAGATAGATAAAAAACCCACAGCAGTTGAATTGAAAATTCTTTTTGCGAAGTAATAAAGCATAATAATAAAAAGGGTAAATCCCAGAATGGATGGCAGATTAATTGCGTAATCAATTCTTAGTCCCATCTTTTACAATAATCCGCAAAGCAGATAGAAAAGAAAATGATAGTGTATAGGCTGTCCGGGATAAAGCGGTGCTTCAACGGGGAAATTGCTACCTAAAGAAAATGACCTGACCATGGGTATTGTCCATGAAAAGTCGCTCCAGGCTCTTGCTGCAATTAAAATAGAACCATTTTCATAAGAAAGCGTGTGTGTCATAAGCCACCAAGAGAAGAGAAAAGGAGGAAAACATAGCAAGTTTTTAGGTCTTAGAACACGTTTTACTAGTGACCTGTGTGAGAGATGGAATTTCATGACTACGTATTTTTAATAACAAAAATCTGGATGAGGGATAGATGTGATGAAAAAGGTACTGGAATATATCTCTTACGTTCAATTTTTTTGAAAACTTTTTGAATATCAGAAGGAATAAAGGCATGAATATGATCTGGAGAGTGAAGTGGAAAGCGAAGCAGCAGTAATCTCATTAATTGCCACAGTGTTTCATTGGGTAGGCTAATAATTATATATCCATCTTTTTTAACAATTCTTTTTACTTCTTTAAATAATTTCTCTGGTTCCAAAACATGTTCAACAACATCGCAAAGAAGGGCAGCATCAAAAGAACCGTTTTTCATTTTAAGCTTAAGGATATCTCCTTGCTTCACTGCGGCATTCTTTCTCCCGCTTTTTTTAATTGTTTCTTTGGCATATTGTATTTGAGTTGGTGAAATATCAATTCCCTGATACGCAATTTTCTTGGGAATTGCTTCAAGCATTCCACTATCTCCTGATCCTAAATCAATAATTGTTTTTATAGGTAGACTCTTGAGGGTTTTATATATTTGGCGTTTTTTCTCTCTCCATAATAATCTTTCTACGGGATTTGGTGAATGATAATGTGTCTGCATGGGGGTGGTTTTCGCAACATACTCATTCGTCTTAATAAAATCATCGTAACTTACTTTTTTTAGTATTTTCATGAGTGTAATTGTAGCAGATTTATGAAGATATAAAGCGTGCTATTTTTTTACCTAGTTCAACTGCATAGTTTGTTCCCCTGTCCCAAGGGTATACCTGTTCTATGTTTACTAGATACACATTTTTTAGAGGGGTTTTAAAATCAGGAATGTTTTTTGAATACTTAGGGAAAATAATAGGTTGCGCAAAAGGCGCATGGAATAATTTATAATCGATTAAATTCTCTTTATAGTCTGGATTAATTTTTTTAAGCCAAGGGTCATAAAGTTTTAACAGTTCTTCTTTTGTCATAGCAAACCTCTTATCCGTTGTTTCCATATAGTTTCCCACGTAAACAATATGCTCATTGTTATAATGTTTTTTGTCCATGTAATTAGTGTGTTCAACAATTGCAAGAATCGGAGACTTAAGGTCACACATTGAAAGCCAATATGTTCCGTCCGTCATAAACTGTTTTTTAAGTCTCAAAACCAAATTTAGTGCACCTATACTAATTCTTTTTTTTGCGGAAGAAATATATGAGCTTGGGAGTCCTTCTGCAATTTTTAGAAATAATGAAGATGGGGTAGTTACAGTTACCGCATCAAACGTTTCTGATTTTTCTTTTTCAGAATTTTTTTTGTATGAAATTTTTGGCTTTTTTTCTGATGATAGTTTTACAACTTCTGTGTCAAAGTAAAATACTCCCCCATTTTTTTCCACTTCTTTTTTAACATGATTTGCAAATTCTAAAAACCCACCTTCTGGGTATGAAAGCCGGGGAGTTCTTTTGTAAATTCTAGCCCAAAACCATGCAAGTGAAACATCTTTTGCATACCTCCCTAGCTTATTTACCATAAGAGGTTCCCAAAGCATTTTGTATGCTTTTTCTCCCATGGTCTTTTTTAAATACGGCTCTGCCTTAAAATTTTCTAGAGGTTGCCAGAATGGATTAAATTTTAAAAAAGCAAGGGAGGCGCCCATTCTCATACGCTCTAATAAAGAAAGTTTTGGGAATTTTAAAACAGAAGTGGGTGAGTCCAGCTGGTATAAATTCCCATCAACAAAAGATGAAGTTTTAGGCCGAGGGGTAAAAACTTTATGCCGAATTTCATGTGCTAAAGTTAATATGCTTTTGTCATTTGTAAACCAGTGATGATAATGTTCTTCAAGTGTCCATTTCCATTCTTTTTCTTTATACCCTATGGCAAGTCCTCCAGGAGTTTTCCCCTTTTCAAAAACAGTAACATCATGTCCATCTTTTGAAAGATAGTATGCTGCTGATAAACCAGTAAAGCCTGCTCCTATTATTCCAATTTTCATGTTATTTTAATAGATAAAAAATGACATCTATTGTTCGATAGGTTACTGGTTTGCGGTGCTCGTTTCACTGCGCTTCTTAAACCAGTAAAGCCGGCGCCAATGATTCCAATTTTCATAATCTTAAAATGAAAAAAAGACCCTAATTTATAAGATGAAAAAGAGGGTTGATCCTGCAACTATAAAAAGTATTGAGACAGTTGTCAAGAATATAGTATGAGTCACGTCTCCGCTTGCGGGAGGCGGAGTGCTTTTTGGTGGAATTTGAGTAAGCGTAGGACTTGGTGTAAATGAAGGACTTATTGTAGTGGGTGTCTCAGTTGCTGTAACTGTGGGAGATGGTGAGGAAGTTGGCGTTATAGTTATTGTTCCGGTTGGACTAACTGAGGGAGTTGTTGTAATTGTTGGTGTTTGAGAAGGTGCAGTTGTGAGAGTTGGGGTAAGAGTAGGGGTTACAGTTGCTGTAGGGGTAAGCGTTGCTGAGGGAGTAGCATTTTCTGCAATTTGAGATCCAGATGCAAAAATAGTAAAGCTTGAGCTAACTGAAGTCAAATTCCCAAATGCATCAGTTGTTTCTATAGTAATAGTGTGCGGCCCAACCGTTAGAGAAACGGCGGGTCTATAAGACCAATTTCCGTTCGGATCAGTTCGTATCTGTATCTGAATTTGGTCAGCTGAGTGGATTGTTATTTTTACTATTGTATTGGGAAGAGCTGTTCCTTGAAACTGTGGACGGTTATCTATAAACGTTTCATTTTTCTTAGGGGTGATAATTTTTATTTTCCCAGATTTGGCTGGTTGAGATGGAAATTTTAAATCTGAAGAGTCTGATCCCACTTGTTCTTCAGGAAGACTTGCGATAAAAGAATAATTGCTAGACAAAGTGATAAGCGGTATGCTTCCGCTGTTTTGAAAGGAATAGTTTACTGTAGAGGACATTGATCCATGGGCTGCAGTGACATCCACCTCATCCATGGGCTGTATGTCAATTTTTTGATTGTCTAGGCTTGCAAGAAGATAAAGGGGGAGAGAATAATTTCCCTTATCATCTGTTATTGCCGCAACAGTTTCAGAATTTTTTGAGTTTGCAAGAATAAGCGTGTCGGCTCCAGGGTTTCCATCAGGCAACAGTACTGATCCGGTAATAATTTTTTCTTTATTTTCTTCATAGGAATTTGACGGGGTAGTTATCTCAAATTTTTTCCCGTCTGGTTGTAGATACGCTTTCCCGTTAGAAAGCACGGAAAATGTATACTTTGTCCCCGGTGATAGATTGGAAACTGTAATAAAATGGCTGGAAAAACTTTTAACTCCAGATTTATCCCGATCATCAAAATAAATTGTGGAAGAATTGTTGTCTAGATTTATTCCAGCAGTTGTTGGGTCAAGAGTAGTAAACACTACAGAAAATGATGTGCTTGTTTTATTTACAATCTTAACATTTTGAGGGTCTTGATTAGGTGATGCCCTGCTAATAATAAATATCCCGTTTTTCAACAGTAAGAGTGTAGCTGAAAGTCCCACTAATAAAAACAGTAGCGCGGCAAATGTTGGGATTCGTTTTTCAAATAAACCTTTTTTCTTCATACTTAAAAACTTCCCGGAACTATTGGGGCTACCTGAGATGTTGTAGGAGTAGGAGAGATACTTGGGGTAGCCGTTAGTGCTGGTGTGAGTTTTGCCTGCGGGCTTGGTGTTATTATGTTTGCTGCAGGACTTGGCGTTATTTTTGCAGAAGGACTTGAAACTGTTTGTGCAAGATTAACTTCTATAAGCTGCTTTTTTTTCAGTATATTAACTGCTGACATATCAAAAGAATCGGCAATTGGGACAATCTGAATATCTAAGTCTTTTGAGATTGTTGTAGAGCTAAAATTATGATAAATAGAAAGACCTACCCACAAGGAAGATACGAATAAAGTAAACACTGCTATATAAACAAGGTTTTTTAACATAAATTATTAAACAATTGAGAATTATTTTTTTGCAAAGTATGCTTTTCCTGAAATAGATACACCATAGTTAGAGCTATGCGTTTTCCCAGATGCAATACTAGTTATACTAACAAGTCTGTTAAAATTTATAACGGACGAGATAAGATTATTTATATCTGATTCGCTTCCTTCTGCTTCCATGGAAAATGAGAACGAATAAAAGTCTTTTCCTTGTTGAATAGGGTAATAATCTAAAGTTTGCACATCAAATGAATTAAGTGTTACATTATTAACATTACAAATTACTTCCATTTGCCGAGCTAAGGTAGGAATTTCAGGGCCTTCAGGAATAGCACCATATATAAGTTTTAAATTTTCTTGAATTTTTTGATATTTAGTATCTAGCGTATGAAGAGCAGTTAATTTTTTTTGCAGAGCGTCATGTACATTTTTACTATCTTCTAGTTTTTTATTTAGATTTGAAATTGTAGAAAATGCGGGCGCTATAACAAACAGGCCAAAAATAGAAATTGTTATAAGAGTCAAAATTGCATAACAGTATGCAGTAACCTGTTTTCTGTTTTGCTGAGCAAATAATCTTTCTGTAATCTGCTTTGTTAACAGATTTGAATGTTGTTGTTCATCTTTCATAAATTTGCATCTGTTTGCTTAAGTTGCGTTGTAAGTTTAAATTCAATCCCCTGTTCCACACTGTTCAAGCTGTCAATAGAAATAGAATTGACATTTGGATTAGTTTTTAATTGTTCAACTAATGTATTAAGCGTGAAGACATTATATGTTTTTCCGCTAATTCCAATTATGTCGTTTGCAAGAGAGAGAGTAGTTTCGGAAAAATCACTTGAAGAAAGACTTTTGGTTAGTTGTTTTAAAAACCCAATTTTACTTGAGTTTTGGTTTTCTAGAGTGGATATGATGTCTAGCCTTTTTTGGATACTTCTATAGCCCGCCTCCTTGTCAGCGAGTATTTTTATGAAGCGTTGGTCTGTTTGTATTTTGTCATGCAGGTCCACAATTTTTGAGTCCACAAAAAATCTAAAACCTAGCGCTGAAAGGGTGAGAAGCTCTACTACAACTATTATTATTCTTCCAGAGTTTACCGCCCATTTAAGAAAGATATTGGGAATACCTTCATCAGGTCTTTGTTTCAGGTTAACAGACAGGTGAAATTTTTCACTTTGCATGCTTTAAGTTTAGTGATTTTTAGAGGGTTTGTCAAAGCAAAAAGGGGTACTTTTGGAAGTGTTTTTTGCGGAGAAAAGAGTTACTTTTCTTCTTGGGAAAAGGATTACTTTTTTGCGGCAATTTTCTTTTTCACCGGAGCTTTTTTTGCGGCTTTAGGCTGTGTTTTTGTAGGCTCCGCTGTTTTAGCAGTTTTTCCTGTTTTAGAAAGAGAGGATTTCATTCTAGCGGCTTTATTTTTATGAATAAGATTTTTCTTTACGGCTTTATCAATTACAGAAAAAGCTTGGGAGATAGAGGCGTTTGAGTTTTTTTTGCGTGCTTCTTTTAATGATTTATCCACAAGAACTCGAAGCGCATCATTTTCTTTTTCGCGCTTCTTATCTTTTCTTAATTTTTTGATTGCTGACTTAATAACTGGCATAAAAAATGGGAAATATTTAAATTTCCCTCAAGACAGAGGATATTGTACCATGCTATACTAAAAAAATAAAGCCTGAGTCATGTCAGGTTGTTTTTTCTGTTTAAAAAAATACTTCAATGAAGCAATTTTTTCAAAAAAGTTTTGGAGCTTTTGCCTCAAAACAAACTAACATTTTTTCCGCAGCTTTTTTTATTATTCTTACTACTGTTTTTTCACAACTTTTAGGCCTTTTTAAATATAGAATTCTTGTAGGGTTTTTTGGCGCATCAAATGATCTGGGGGTATTTTTTGCTGCTTTTAGAATCCCAGATTTTATTTTTCAGGTTGTTATTGCAGGAGCGTTGTCTACCTCATTTATCCCTGTTTTTGCAGAATTTGTTTCACACGAAAAGAGAAAAGAAGCTTACAACTTCACCTCAACACTTCTTACGCTTGGAATACTTTTTTATCTTGTGATAAGTCTTATTATTATTCTTTTTGCATATCAACTTTGCAGTCTGGTTGCTCCTGGTTTCACACCCCAAGAGTTACGTCTCATGTCACAGTTTATGATTATTATTCAGCTTGCACAGATATTTTTTATCTTAGGAACAGTAGCAACTGCAGTTTTGCAATCTCTTCAGCATTTTCTCATCCCCGGAATTGCAACAGCGTTTTATAATCTTGGGATAATAATTGGGCTTTTATTTTTTGTTCCGTTTATTGGAATTTATGCCGCAACATTAGGGGTATTTTTAGGTTCATTTTTATTTTTTCTAGTTCAGGTTCCCCTTCTTTTTCATTCAGGATATTTTTATAAACCATCACTAGACCTTTCAAATGGTGTTATGAAAATAATCCATCTTATGATTCCTAGATCCATTACGCTTATTATTACCCAGCTTTCTATCACTGCAAATGTATTTTTTGCATCGTTTTTATCAGCAAGAAGTCTTGTTATTTTTGATCTTGCCCAGACACTGGTACTAGCTCCCGTTGTTTTGTTTGGACAATCCATAGCTCAAGCATCATTTCCTACGCTTTCACAAAAGAAAAATGACAAAAAAACTTTTAATTCCATTTTTGTTTCATCCTTTAATCAAATTTTATATCTGACACTTCCTCTGTCTGCTTTATTTATGGTGTTAAGAATTCCACTGATTAGATTATTCTTTGGAGCTTCTAGATTTGATTGGAGTGCTACAGTAGATACCGGCAGAACGCTTGCATATTTTTCCGTTTCTATTGCAGCACAGTCCCTTATTTATTTATTAGCGCGTGGATTCTATGCCCATAAAGACACAAAAACTCCACTTACTATTACCATTTGTGGAGTTGTGATAAATATTTTATTGTCTTATGTTTTTGTTTTGTATTTAAATTTACCCATATTTTTTCTAGCCGGTGCTTTTTCTATTTCAAATATCATATCTTGTGTTCTTTTATTCTTTTTACTTGATAAAAAAATAGGACTTCCTAAAAATGAAATATTTTTAACAACCGTTAAAATATCTGTTGCAACGCTTATTATGGGAGTGGCACTGTATATTCCCATAAAATTATTAGATCAATTAGTTTTTGACACAACCAAAACAATTAATTTACTGCTTTTAACGGGTATTGCTTCTGGAATGGGGCTTATTACCTATATCTTTTTTACTTGGATTTTTGACATTACTGAAGCGCGTTACATAATTGAGGTAGTAAAGAAATTTAGGAGCGCAAAATTATTGCTTAAAGAAATTGGAGAGATACTAGACGGCCCCAAAGAAACCCTATAGCTTCATGTTGATTTTTTCCTCAAAAGAAGCTATAGTTGCAAGCACTTCATATGAGATCAAAAGAAGTAAAAAATCCTCGCGTGCTTTTGGCTATATCAGGAAGCGGAAGTACAGCTGCTGCTGTTTTAGACTCAAAATTATCCCATGGTTTAGAAGGTGTTGATATAGTTGGGGTGATGGCAAGTAACAATAAAAAAGATACCGGAAAAGCGTTTAGAAAAAAACTACCAAACTATACATTTTTAAAAAATTCAGAAGTCGAAACTATCAGCCCATATGACTTCAAAAACAGTGACGGTACAAATAACAGGGAACTCTATGGAGAGGCAATTTTACAATATATGGATGAGCTGGGAGCAGATTCTATTGCTCAGTTAGGATTTATTCCTCTCATGCCTCACAGTGTTGTTGATAATGCTGCCTGGGTTATAAATCAGCATCCGGGTCCGTTAGACCCAGGAAGAATAGACAGTGTAACTAAAGAACAGTTGGATTTTGGCGGAAAAGGGATGAGAGGATCAGCAGTTACTGTTGCACGTCTTGCTTATATGTGGGCTACTGGAAGAGAATACTGGACTGAGTCAACTGTACATTTTGTTACACCTGATGAAGAGCATGACAAAGGAAAGCTTGTATCAGTGAAACGACTTGATATTCCCTGGGCGACGCCTTCTGTAAGTGGGTGGTCTCACCCCCCAACTATTGGAGAAATTTGGAGCTTTCATCAAAGTGAATTACGACATGAGGCAAAAGATGTTCAAGACGCACTTTTGCCTGTTGAACATGAAAATGTAGTGAAGGCAATTTCTATGTTTGCCTTTGGGCAAAGACCAGAAGGATTTACCAGGGAACATCCGTTGATAGATCCTGGACAGGGGAGAGAATACATACTGTTTAGGGCAAAAGACTTAGGAAGAAAAATGGCGCCAAAGGGAGATCTACTTTTTGCTGTATAAATGAAAAAAATCGGAATAGTTGGTGGGGGGCAGTTGGGGAGAATGTTAGCGTTTGAGGCAAAAAAAATGGGAATGTATGTTGCGATTGTAGATCCAACTCCTCAAAGCCCTGCTGGACAGGTTTCTGATTTTCAAATTTTAGGTGATTATAAAGACACAAGTGCAACTAAAAAGCTTGCAAAAATTTCAGACGTTGTAACTATTGATGCAGAATTTGTAAATGATGAGATATTACAAAAACTTGAGGATCAAGGAAAAAGTATTCACCCATCTTCTCAAACCATAAAGATTATAAAGGATAAATTTTCCCAAAAAAAATTTCTTAAAACCTGCAAGATTCCAACAGCGGAGTTTATAGAGATAGAAAATGAAAAAGATATTCTAAAAGCTGGTGAAAAGTTTGGATACCCATTTTTGTTAAAGGCAAGAACTGATGCATATGATGGAAAAGGAAATTTTGTAGTTTCATCAAAAAATAAAATTCAAAAAGGACAAGAAGTGCTCTTGGGAAGACCCTTATACGCTGAAAAATATGTACCGTTTATAAAAGAGCTATCGGTTGTAGTTGCAAGAAGTACAAAAGGAGAATTAAAAAATTTCCCAGTTGTTGAAACAATTCATAAAAATAATATCTGCGACATTGTGATTGTACCAGCTCAGATTTCTGCAAAAGCAAAAAGAAATGCAGAAAAACTTGCACTTCAAGTAATGAAGAAAATGAAAGGCGCTGGAGTTTTTGCTATAGAAATGTTTTTAAAAAAAGACGGAGCTGTTTTAGTAAATGAGATTGCACCCCGTGTACATAACTCCGGACATTTTAGTATAGAAGCATGTTTCACCTCACAATTTGAACAGCACATACGTGCTATTACAGGGTTACCATTGGGAGACACTTCATTAAAAGTAAAATATGCAGTTATGAAAAATATTTTAGGTACTAAAAATGGACAAATAGATGATAGTGGTCTTAAAAAAGCTTTAAAATTTCCGGGTGTGAGCGTTCACTTGTATGGTAAAAAAGAAAATAGAATTGGAAGAAAAATGGGACACATTACTGCAGTAGGAAATTCTTTAACGGTTTGTTTAAGAAATGTAAATAAGGCAAGAAAAGAGCTAAAAATATAAACACTTTTTTCTTGCTTATTTATAAAGTCAGTGTTATAAACTTCCGAGGGTTGAAAAAGCTCTGTATTCTCTTTAATATGTTTAATGAGAAAGCCAAAATTGCAATCTCGGAAGTTTTATCCGCATTGCATTCACCCGAGGACTAGAGGCCTCGGTGCTCTGCAAGCGAATATAAAAAATTAATGAAAAGCCCACTGGTAGGAATTATAATGGGATCTGATTCAGACCTTTCTGTAATGCAAGATGCAGCAGATATCTTGGATAAATTTGAAATTTCCTACGAGCTGACAATAGTTTCCGCACATAGAACTCCGGAAAGAATGGTGGACTATGCCAAGAATGCCGAAAAAAAAGGAATAAAAGTAATTATTGCAGGTGCTGGCGGGTCTGCACATCTTCCAGGTATGACTGCGTCTTTTACCCCGCTCCCAGTTATAGGAGTCCCAATTAAAACAAAGACTATGGACGGATTAGATTCTCTTCTTTCTATAGTACAAATGCCTCCCGGAATTCCTGTTGCAACAGTTGCAGTAAATGGAGCAAAAAATGCAGGACTTTTAGCTATGAGTATTTTAGGAACACAAGACAAAGCGCTTCTTAAAAAAATGTCAGAATATAAAAAAACATTAAAAGAACAGGTTGAAAAAAAAGTGGAGAAATTGGAAAAGGTAAAATATAAAAAATATCTATTAGATATGAAATGAATTCATTAAAGTCTACACATCTTGCAGGACTTGGTAAAAAATACCAGGGTAAAGTCCGGGATTTTTACATAGTAAAAGACAAGAGAATTTTAATTACCACAGACAGAATTTCAGCATTTGATAGAATCTTAGGGGAGATTCCTGGAAAAGGACAAGTTTTAAATTTACTGTCATACTTTTGGTTTGAGAAGACGAAAAGAATTATTAAAAATCACGTTATAAAACTTCCCCACCCGAATGTTTTAATCGCAAAAAATGCCACACCAATTCCTTTAGAAATGATTGTGAGGGGGTATATAACTGGGGTTACAAATACTTCCATTTGGGGATCTTATGAAAAAGGAGAACGGGTAATTTATGGAATAAAATTTCCTCATGGACTTTCTAAAAATCAAAAGTTAAAAACTCCAGTAATAACACCTACTACAAAAGCTGAAAAAGGGCACGATGAAAGACTAACACGAAATGAGATCATTAAACGAAAGATAGTTTCTAGAAAAATATATGCTGAAATGGAAAAAGCAGCATTAGCTCTTTTTAAAAAGGGTACAACAATTTGTGCAAAAGCTGGTATTATTTTAGTTGACACAAAATATGAGTTTGGACTTTTAGATGGGAAACTAATTTTAATAGATGAGATTCATACGCCGGATTCTTCCCGTTTTTGGATAAAAAAAACGTATAAAGAAAGATTTAAAAAAGGGTTAGAGCCAGAAAATTTTGACAAAGAATTTTTACGAATTTGGTTTAAAGAAAAAGGATATACCGGGGATGGGACTCCTCCAAAAATGACAAAAGATTTTATAAATAAAGTTAAGAACCGTTATATAAATATTTACGAAATGATAACTAATAAAAAATTTCAACCAAAAAGTACATCAAATATTCTTTCATCTATTCAAAAATCCCTTTAATATCTATGGATACACTACATGAAAAATGTGCGGTATTTGGAATTTATGGACCTTCTTTAGAGGCTGCACGTCTTACTTATTTTGGACTGTATGCACTGCAGCACAGAGGCCAGGAAAGCTCTGGAATATCTTCAACTGATGGGAAAACTATCAGAACACATAAGCGAATGGGATTAGTAGCCCAAGTTTATTCTGAAGAAGACTTAGATATGCTAAAAGGGCATATGGCAATAGGACACAATAGATATGCTACTTCCGGCGGCTCTTTTCATGAGCATACCCAGCCCTACACAGACTCAGATAATGTTGTTGCGCTTGCTCATAATGGGAATTTACCTAAAACTGATAAGCTAATAAAATTTTTAAAATCTAAAAAAATAAAAACAGATCATCTAAATGATTCAGGTCTAATGCATGCTGCAATTTCCTACTATATTAAAAAAGGTAAAAGTTTAGAGGATACAATTATAAACTTATTTCCTCTATTTACTGGCGCATTTTCACTTGTTGTTATGACAAAAGATAAAATAGCAGCAGTGAGAGACGCATATGGAATCCGCCCGTTTTCTCTTGGGAGAATTGGCGGCGGGTATGTAGTAGCATCAGAAACGTGCGCGATAGATACTGTGGATGGAATTTTTATAAGAGATATTAATCCAGGAGAGATGGTAATTATTGATAAAAACGGCCTAACATCACATATCCTTTCAAGTCCAAAACAAAAACTAGATATTTTTGAGTTTGTGTATTTTGCCCGTCCTGATTCAACGCTTTTAGGAAAAAAAGTTTATATGGTGAGAAGAAATTTAGGCAAACTTCTTGCACAAGAATATCCTTTGGATATAGATATGGTAATTCCTGTTCCAGACTCTTCAGTTCCTGCAGCTATTGGGTATGCGGAAGCGTTAAAAGTACCTTTTGATTATGGCCTTATGAAGAATAGATACATTGGAAGAACATTTATAATGCCAGATCAAAAAATGAGGGATAGAGGAGTAAGAATGAAATTAAATCCTGTTAGCGAAATTTTAAAAGACAAGAAGGTTGCGGTTATTGACGACTCAATTGTTCGCGGAACTACTATCAGACAAATTGTAAAAATGATTCGGGACGCCGGGGCAAAAGAAGTACATGTTTTAAGCAGCTGTCCGCCTGTTCGTTACCCAGATTTTTATGGAATCGCAACTCCAACTCAAGAACAGCTTATTGGGTCGCAAATGAGTGTTTCAAAGATAAAAGAATTTGTTGGAGCAGATTCTTTATCATTTCTGTCATTTAAGTCCCTTATTAAGGCAACAGAACTTTCCGAAGACGTATTTTGCACCTCATGTTTTACTGGGGAGTACCCTATAGATATTGGAAAAAATAAAAAACATATTAAAAAAATTACTTACTCTGCGTAGATGAAAAAACTCGCAGTACTTATTTCTAATACAGGAACAGGAACAAATCTTCAAGCAATTATTGACGGAATAAAAAACAAAAAAATAAACGCTAAAATTATTGTTGTTATTTCAGATACTGAAAAAGCATTGGGACTTGAGAGAGCACAAAAAAATAATCTTCCTGTAGAAATAGTTCTTCAAAAAGATCTGCTTTTAGAGGTATTAAAAAAATACAATCCAGATTTTATTTGCTTATGTGGCTGGAAACAATTTATAACAGATTCTGTAATTGACTCATTTCAGAATAAAATTTTGAATTTACATCCTGGGCTTGTTCCTGAATCATTTGAAAATATAGTAAAAAATCCAGATGGGACACATGGTGAATGGAACAAGGGGAAATTAACAGATGCTGCAATAAAAAATGTTTTAGATAGTAAAAATACATACGCCGGATCCTCTATTCATTTTCTAACACATGAATTTGACTTTGGGCCGGTTTTAGGAAGATGCTTTGAAAAAGTAGAGAAGGGTGATACAATCGACTCACTTTATGCTCGTTTAAAAATTAAAGAGAACACACTTTATCAAGATGTTTTAGAAGAATTGTGTAAATGAAAAATAAAAAAGGGAAAACAGTTTTAGTAATAGACTCAAGCGGCAGAGGCGCTGCATTAGTTCACAAATACTCACAAAGTCCTCACGTTTCTAAAATAATTGCTATCCCCGGAAACGAGATGATGCAAATAAATTCAAAAGTTCCAGTAAAAATATTTTCAAAATTAAAAACCACAAGCGTTTCTGAAATTGTTGAAATTGCAAAAAAAGAAAAAGTTTATTTAGCTGACGTTGCACAAGATAATGCAGTTGAAGCAGGCGTTGCTGACGCTCTTCTTGCTGAAGGTTTTCAGGTGATAGGACCTACAAAAAACGCAGGGCGGTTGGAGTGGGATAAAGCATGGTCGCGTGACTTTATGAAAAAAAATAAACTTCCAATTCCTACTTATCAAATTTTTAGCTCAGAAAAAGAAGCAGTTTTATTTGTAAAAAAATTTCCCAATAAAAAATGGTTTATAAAAGCATCTGGGTTAGCTGAAGGAAAAGGAGCAATTCCCGCGGCAAATCTTGAGGAAGCGCTTTTAGCAATTTCTGAAATGAAAAAATTTAAAGATTCTGGGAAAACATTTGTAATTGAAGAATGGTTAGACGGAGAAGAATTTTCTATGTTTGCTCTATCTGATGGAAATAAATTTTTAGTTGCAGGATGTGCACAGGATCACAAAAGATTACTAGATGGAGATAAAGGTCCTAATACCGGAGGGGTTGGCTGCAGTACGCCGGCACTTATTGTAACTAAAGATATTTATGCACAAGGTAAAAAAATTATTGAAAATACCCTTCTTGGACTACAAAAAGAAAAAACCCCGTATAAAGGAGTACTGTATTTAGGTGCAATAGTTGTGAAAGGAAAGGTTTATATCATTGAATTTAATGCTAGATGGGGAAGTCCAGAAGCAGAA
>CAZITH010000011.1:0-14843 GCA_964542125.1 uncultured Gammaproteobacteria bacterium
TAATATTAGTAGTTATTATTAATGGGTCAAACCCGCCCATAGACACAGTTGTGGAATTAGTCGTAACCTCCTGACCGTTTTCCCCCTGATCCTTATTTGTATTAAATAAATTTCCAAACATAATCTTATTTACTTTTTAAACACCAAATATAAACCTCATGCAAATACACTCTTTCTTGCAAAGTAGGCTGTTTACCATTATTGTCATACTCACACTTTTTTTGCAATCTTTACTCATCATCTTTAAACATTCCAGCATTCTTTAATTCCTCAATTTTATTTTTCCCTTCCTCTGCTGTTCCAAATGGTTTTTCCTCAGCCTGCGCTGACAGATGTTTTTCAGCGGTTGTGTGCGTAGATTTTCTTTCAAGAAGTGTATCCTCATCTTCTTTCTTTGAAGTATCACCACTGAGTGCAGCTTTAGCAGCTTCCAGTTTTGCCTTAAGATATGCAACAACTTCAGTTCTTGAAAAACCTCCAATCATAAGAAATGGCAAAATATTGGCAACCATATCCATTCCTTCTTTGTTTCTTGTTGGATCTACTGAATTAAGAAGTGTTATTGCCTGGTTAATTTTATCTATATCAGACTTAATCCATTCCTCCTTTGTGGGAACTTTTCCAGAAAGGTCTGGGGGAGGAGCTGCATTCTGGTACGTATCTAGCCACATCTTTCTTACCTCTTCATAATCTTCAATGCTTACTTTCTGAACATTATTAACTGTAGGCAGGCTCATATTATTTGAAGAAGTAAATGTTGCTTTCTGGCCTGGCACTACATGAGGCTTTGCAGCAGGAGAGGTTGTGGTTGCTGCGGAAAGAATTGACGTTGCAAGAGGATTCCCTTTTTGTTTTTCAGTAATTAATTGTTGCCTTGCCTGCTGATACCTATCTCGCTCTGAGGGAAGTGCAACTATACTTGGATTTGAAATTCTGCTCAGAGAAGTTTTGAGTCTACTTGCCTCATGGGATTTAGTTGTATCTTTAGAAAGCATTGAGGTCTCATATTTTGCGATATCCCTCATTTTAGGAATAGTAAGGTTTGCTAGCTGCAGTATTTTTGCGTTTTCTGGAATTGAAGTAATATTTTGCGTAGTTCTTGTTTCAGAAATGTTTCTCGTTTCAGTAATTGTTTTTGAAACTGAAAAAGGCAGCTGCATTCCGCGTCCTACTCCAGATGGAGGCGGAACAGGAGACACTGGAGCTGGAGGCGGAGGAGAGGATGAAAATCTTGGAATAAATTGTCCACCTTTGTCTGCTAATTTTTTAAGAGTTACATTATCTTGAAATGAAATAGAGTTTATATAATCAAGAAATATCTTAAGCAGTATAAAAGGCAAGATAATTACTACCCACAGCATAAGAAGGGACACCACATACAAGGCGAATGTATCCTGAAGGTTAACTGAGTTAAAAAATCCAATTCTCTGTCCGGGTCCGCCTATTAAGATGTTTACAGCCGTAGGATATACGACATCTGCCTCAACTCCTGGAACATGCCCCGGAGAAATTACGTCAAATGCTAAAGGAATTCCAGGTTTATCAGGTGTCCCTGATTTCCATAAAATAACTAACCCATGAAGAAAAATTGCAAAAAGCGGCGCGTATAATAACCATCTAAAAAACTCACCTACCCAAATTTTACCAGTATTTCTAATGGGTCTAAAAAAAAGTAGCAGCGGAAAAATTGGAGATAAAATAATAAAAAACCACAAAATTATTTTTCTAATGAGAAGAACACCGGTCATTACATAATAGGTAATTGCGGTAAGTCTCACCAGCAGTAAGGACATGAACGCTGACTCATCATAAGCAACGCCTACGCGCTTTAGCCCAATAAATGACTTGTAGTCAAACCCTATAAAAATAAGGTCATGTGTTGAGATAAGTTTGTTATCAACCCGTAGGAAAAATCCCTGAATAATATCATTCACAATATAGATAAACTGCAGAAGTGAGTAAGAAAGCGTGATAAGTATAATTATCATGATAAACCGCGGGATAAAACGGGTAATAGTAAGACTTCTTCCCCGGGTTATTATCATCACAAAAGCTCCAATTAAAACCACCAAAACAAGAAGTGAATACACAATATTTCTAATAAGCTGCCAGAAAGAAACAAGAGGATTCCCTCTGTTAGAGCACGACCCATCTGCCGCTCTTGTCACACAAGCCCAGTCATAATTTCTTAAAGTCCAATCTAAAAAGTCCCCGGACCTGCTTGCGGTTTTTCCCACAAAGGTAACAGTTGCGTCAGGTATAAAATCTCCGTCCTGAGCGCCAGTGGTAATACCAATTCCCGGATTAGCACTATCTGCAATCCGAAGCTTTATAGGCGTTGGGCCGGAAAGTGATGTTTGGGTAACGCTTTGAGCGGATACGTCTCTAGAAAAGAAGAACAGAAAGAAAACAATGGATAGAATAAGGATGGGCAGCTTTTTTAACATACAACTATGAGAACCCGGGAATTCTTAAAATTCCTCCAGCTATAAACTCTATAAATACAAAGCCAAAAATAGCAAGAAGTAAGCCTACTATAGCGTAAAATATATATTCTTTACCTTTTTGAAGTTTTTCAGGGTTTCCTCCAGAAGTCATCACCTGGTACCCACCGTAGATAAGAAATAGCATACCCACCATCCCAATAAGAGACAGCCCTATTCCATAGAATTTTTCAACAAAACCAATAGGATTATTTGGCAGGCAACCTAAATCTGTTGCTACCTCATCTACAGCACACGCCATACACATTTATAGTAGCATACATTTCCTTGTCTATACAATCTTTTGCGCTATAATATACTCATGAAAACTATTACTCTTTGCTCCTCAATGTCATTCTATCCAGAGGTTTTAAAATTAGGTAAAAAACTGGAAAAAAACGGCTGGAATGTTTTGTATCCTGAATCTGCTCTTATTATGCACGCAAGAAATAACTTTGACCCTAAAGCATTTAGAAAAAACATAACCACTAAAGACAAGGCACGCTTTATAAAACTGCATTTTGAAAAAGAATTATCCTCTCACGCAATTCTAGTTGTAAATAAAGTTAAAAATGGAATCAAAGGATACGTAGGTGCAAATGCAATGATGGAAATGGGAATCGCGTTTAATGCTGGAATTAAAATTTATCTATTGCACCCTTTCTCAAAAACTCACCCGTTTTTTGATGAACTATCAGCAATGGAACCAATTATTCTAAATGGAAAACTCGATAAAATAGCAGCCCCAACGTTTAAACCTCTTTAGATTACCATTGTTAAGAAAAGTTGAATTAAATCTATGACTTCTTCCCAAACTAAAGCCTGAGGTATTGCCATGTTATCCTTAGCGGGACGTAACAACTATGCTTGATTGTGAAGTGTTCTCTGACGTGTCATATGCTTTTGCAGAAATTGTGTAGACAACTCCGCGCTGGATCGGAACTCGCCATGAAGCTGTATATGGACTTGTTGTATCGGTAGAAAGTAAGCCACCGTTAATGTAAAACTCTACTTTTTGTACTTTTATATTGTCTGATGCTAAAGCTCTGATTGTGATGGTATTATTTCTAGCAACTCTTGAATTATCTGTTGGATTTGTTATAGAAACCGTAGGCGGTTGAGAATCCACAGGAGTTGGTGTTGGTGAGGGAATAAGCGTAGGCGAAGGGGTAAGTGTTGGAGTTGGACTTACCCCAAGCGTAGGAGAGGGAGTTACAGTTAAAGTAGGCGTAGGGCTTGCAGTAGGAGAAGGCAGAATATTTATCCCACCAAACCCCCCAATTCCGTTTGGTGTTCCTAGTCCCGTAGGGCCGTCAAATCCCACGGCACCTATACACATTATTCCAGAACACGCACCATTTGAACCTGATGTAATGTCATGAAAATTGGATAAGTTATTATTTGCATAAAGCATTTGTGCTGCTTGAGTATTTTGAGGAAGCTTTGCCCCCATTGCAAATACTGCAGCAATAAGAGGAGAAGAAAGGCTTGTCCCCCCAATTTGCCACCACCCTGTTTGCCCACCGTAAGAAGTAGTATCATACACTGCTGCTCCAGTGTTAGGATCTGCAACTGCTGAGATATCTGCAACCGCTCTGAAATTTCCACAGTTAGTAAGGTTCCAATTTGAAAGATTACTCTGCCAGAAATTTACAGATTCATATGCGCTGCATCCGCTTCCAGCACTTCCCCAGACCGTTTCAGAAGCATACGTCAAATCTGTAAATAAATTTAGCGTGGTCCCTCCCACCGCTACTGCGTTTTGGGAAGCAGCAGGGTACTCAGTTCCATATCCGCTATCTCCAGAGGAGGCGGTTACCGCAATTCCCGGATGGGTATAAAATGAATCATACGCTTTTTCTCCATTCCATTCCCCTGCACCATAACTATTTGAAATTGCAACAGCCCCCAGACTTGCCGCAGTATTAACTCCAGTTGCAAGATCAGTAAATGTATTTGAATATGTTTCAACAAGTAAAATCTTGCATGTCTGGCACATTGCATGGGCCACCTCTACGTCTAGTGCAGTCTCCATAGCCCATCCAGCATTTACCACAGCTGGTAAAGAACTTCCGCCTATTTCATTTACTACCTGCAGACATCCATTTGCCTTAGTACACGCCGGAAGTCCAAAATAAGAAGAGTATACATTCAAATCATTTTCTATGGTTGGCATATGATATGCGTCAACTATTGCAATGGTAGGGCCAAAAGCCGGCGGAGTACTACATGCTGAAGAAACTGCTCCCCCAGGTGTACAAGAAAGCTGGTAGGCAGTATGAAGTGCTGCAGGACTAAGACTTGTTGAAAGCGGAGCGCTGCCCGCAAGAGGTGTAACAGCATCATTTTGGGTAGTTACTTTTGCGTGACAACTAGCCGCATTATTTCCAGAAATATTACAGACTTTTTTAAAAGGCCTTTTGGTAAATTGTCTTATTTTTTTTGTGATCTTTGGATTAGAAATTTGTGCTTGAGCATTATTATGTAACAATCCAAAATAAACAAAAGCTGAAAAAACTAGAAGTACAACAGGAAAAAATAGCTTAAAAGAATTCATGGAAGCTTGCTACAGTGTAGGGCTTAAGGAGGGAAAATGCAAGTAAAGATTAGTTGACTACTTCGCCTTCTACGGCTTCTTCTTTATCTTTTGAGGAGTCTTCAGAATCTGACTTTTCTGACGCTTCTTCTGAAGTTTCTTGTGAAGTCTGCTCTCCACTAGGTTGAGAGCCTGCTGCTTGCTGCATTTGTTCTCCTATTTTTGAAAGATGGTCTGAAAGTTCTGTGGTTTTTGCCTCAATTTCAGCTTTATCGTCTGATGAAAGTGCTTTTTTAAGATTCTCAATTTTTTCCTCAACATCTTTTTTCAGATCTTCGGAAACCTTATCACCCAAATCTTTTAATGACTTTTCCGCGGTAAAAATAAGCCCGTCTGCTCTGTTTTTCAGATCAATCATTTCCTTTTTCTTTTCATCCTCTGCAGCATTTGCCTCAGCTTCTTTAGTCATCTTCTCTACTTCTTCTTTGGAAAGTCCTGTTCCGCCTGTTATCTTAATGCTTTGAGTTTTTCCGGACGCATTATCCTTTGCAGTAACTGATAAAATTCCAGAAGCATCTATGTCAAAAGTAACTTCAATCTGAGGAACTCCGCGTGGTGCTGGAGGAATCCCATCTAAAATAAATCTTCCTAAAGACTTATTATCTGCTGCCATAGGGCGCTCTCCCTGAGACACGTGAATTTCTACCTGGGTCTGGTTGTCTGCTGCAGTTGAGAAAACTTGAGACTTTTTAGTAGGAATTGTGGTATTTCTGGTTATAAGTGGTGTTGCTACTCCTCCTAAGGTTTCTATCCCAAGAGTTAACGGAGTAACGTCTAACAAAAGCACATCCTTAACATCTCCCCCTAAAACTCCAGCTTGAACAGCGGCTCCTACTGCAACAACTTCATCTGGATTTACTGATTTATTAGGCTCTTTTCCAAAGAATTTTGTAACCTCTTCAACTATTTTAGGCATTCTGGTCATGCCTCCAACTAAAATGACCTCATTAATATCAGACGCCTTCATTCCAGCATCTTTAAGTGCATTCTCTACCGGCTTAAAGGAATTGGTGATTAACTCCCCTACTATACTCTCAAGCTTTGCCCTGCTTAACTTCATGGTTAAATGAAGTGGTCCGTTAGGCAATTGGGTAATAAAAGGCTGATTAATCTCAGCTTCTTGGGAGCTTGAAAGCTCAATTTTTGCTTTCTCTGCAGATTCTTTTAGTCTTTGTAGCGCTTGAGAATCGCGTCGCAAGTCGATCTGATTTTCTTTTTTAAATTCTTCAGCCAAATAGTCAATAATTTTTTGGTCAAAGTCATCTCCTCCTAAGTGGGTATCTCCATTTGTAGCTTTAACCTCATATACGCCTTCTCCTAATTCCAAAATGGAAATATCAAATGTTCCTCCACCCATGTCATACACTGCAATAGTATGTGCGTGTTTTTTATCTAACCCGTACGCAAGAGCTGCAGCCGTAGGCTCATTTACAATTCTCAAGACTTCAAGTCCTGCAATTTCACCAGCCTGTTTTGTAGCTTCACGCTGTGCGTCATCAAAGTATGCCGGAACAGTAATAACCGCCTGGGTTACTTTTTCGCCTAAATAAGATTCAGCATCTGTCTTAAGTTTTTGAAGGATCATGGCTGAAATTTCTTGAGGAGTGTAGGTTTTTCCGTCCACCTCTACAACAGCTGCGCCTTCTTTTCCAGACTTTACAGTGTATGGAAGAAGTTTTAAATCATCCTGAACTGACTTTTCATTCAGTCTTCTTCCCATTAAACGCTTTATAGAGAAAATAATTCTTTTAGGCTTTAGGACCATTTGACGTTTTGCAACGTCACCTACCACACGATCCACTGGATCCACTACAGATGGGGTAACATTTCTCCCTTCTGCAGAAAAGATTACTTTGGGCGCTCCGCCCTCCATAACTGCTACGCATGAATTTGTTGTTCCTAAGTCAATTCCTATTATTTTAGACATACCTTCCTCCTTTCTAATATATTTGTCTCAAATTATATCAAGAGTCTCTGGCAACACTGAGCTTTTGCGAAGTGGCGTCAAGAGTTATTGATATTATTTTGAAATATTTTTTATTTCCTTTCTTTTATTTTACTAATAAGTAAATTTGTTTCAAGTATTTAAATTCTAACTAAATACCTCAAATTAACTTACTTTTCCCCCTACTTTTACCCTGGCAGGTCTAATAGTTTTTCCTGACATAATAAATCCTGGCTGGGCTTCTTCTATGACTTCGTTTTCAGGCCCCTCTACTACATCTATTGCCTCCATTGTTTCCGGATTATATTCTTTTCCTATAGTCTCTACTTTTTCTATTCCTGCCTGTTTTAAAACATCTAAAACATGCTTTACGGTAATTTTTAAATTCTGATCTTCTGTATACTTATCTGCAAGTAAAAGTGTGTCAAATGCTGGAAGAAGACTTTCAATAAGATTTTTATTTGCAAATTTTACAAATTCAATCCGCTCTTCCCGCTGACGTGTTTCTAAATTTCTATAATCCGCAACCGCCCGCTTTAACTGATCCTCTAAATCTTCTATCTTTTGCTCAAGTTCTTTAGTATTGCTCTCTGTTGGTTCTTCCAAAACTTCTTCTTCAATTATCTCTTCTTGTTTTTCGTCTTGCTTCTTTTTTTTATCCATACTTTTGACATTTGAGCTTTAAGTTTTGAAATTTTCTACCAATCAGCTACCTCTCCTATTAAGTCTCCAAAAAATCTGACTGTTGGGACTATCAACTCATATCTAATACGTGCTGGCCCTACAACCCCTATAGACCCTTGATGGTTCTTGGTTTGGAATCTTGAGAAAACAAAGCTGTATGGTCTAAAAACTTCATTTCCTAACTCATCCCCTAAAAAGATTCCTAAATCATTTTCTATCCGTTTTGCAATCATCTCAAAACATGAAGCGTTATCTAAGATTGCAAGTAAATTTTTTGCAACATCTATATCGTAAAACTCCGGCATTTCTAATATGTTAGCGTATCCTGAATAGAAAATGTCCCCATCATCAGTAGTGGTTACTGCTAATGTATGGGTTTTTTTTGCAAGATCACGGGTTACTTCTCGTAAAAATTTATCCTCATGAGACCTTAAATCCCATACATGTTCTTTTGCCTGAACTTCATCCGCAACAGAAAGCTCTTTTTCTTTCATTAACTCATTAATGTAAAGTTTTAAGGCTTTTGTTGTAGGGATTCTTCCTGCAGATGTGTGGGGCTTTGAGAGATATCCAAGTTTTACCATCTCAGCCATCTCATTTCTAATAGTTGCAGGGGAAACTCCTATATCATGCTTTTTCTCAAGAGTTTCAGATCCAACAGGCTCAGCGTTGTCAATGTACTCTTTAACAATTAGTTTTAAAATACCAACTTGTCTTGGCGTTAAGTCATACATAAAAAAAGTAAAAGCTCAAAACTTAAAATTCAAAATGCAAAACTCAAAATTATTAATTTCAGCGGGTGGCGGAGATGGAAGGGCTCCCGACACGCACACAGTCGAACAAAGTGAGCGAGCACTGGCGGGAGGGAAACCTCCTACAGGACCCGATGCATTTTCAATCTACTCAATTAGCAATAATATACCACGACTGCTAAAACGTGTCAAGAGGGTATTTTCGTGCTTGAAACATCCCATAATTTCTGATAAAGTTGAGGTCGATCAACCGCCCAAGACATCAAAATTGCTTAAAATACCATGCAAAAAATAAACGGTTCATTTGCCGGAAAAGATATAGTGTCACTTGATCAATTTACACCTGCCGACATTAAAAGGGTGTTACGATTTGCAAAAAAGTTAAAACCCTTAAGAGTAAAAGGCAAATCTTCTAAAATTCTTGCTGGGAAAATTATCACACTTCTTTTTTATGAACCGTCCTCTAGAACATTCTCTTCTTTTGCTTCAGCCTCACAACAATTAGGAGCAGGAATTATTCCCATCCAGGATGCAAAAACAGCTTCATCTGTCTACAAAGGCGAAACACTTGCTGACACTATAAACACCTTAGAAAGCTATAGTGACATTATCGTAATACGCCATCCCCAGAGTGGAAGTGCTCTAGAGGCTGCTGCCGCTGGAAGCATACCTATAATAAATGCGGGGGACGGAACAAATGAACACCCCACCCAAACACTTTTAGATCTTTATACCATCTCTGAGCATACAAAAAAACTTGAAAATCTTACCGGACTACTTTCTGGAGACATGCTAAATGGAAGAACTGCAAAGTCTTTAATTAAAGCGTTAGCACTATTCAAGGGAAATACATTGTATTTATTATCCCCTGAAAAACTTAAATTAACTCGTGAAGAATTTAAGGATTTAGGAAAACGCGGAATAAAACTTATTGAAATAAATCGTGAAACTGACATTCCTAAAAACGCAGACTTTTGGTATTGGACACGCGTTCAA
Organism: uncultured Gammaproteobacteria bacterium; assembly: GCA_964542125.1. Classification (GTDB taxonomy): domain Bacteria; phylum Patescibacteriota; class Microgenomatia; order Levybacterales; family GWA1-39-11; genus JAGORM01. The sequence continues at coordinate 9,457 of CAZITH010000011.1, forward strand.
AAAGAGCGTTTTTCAAATGAAAAGGATTATGAAGCGGTAAAAAATAAATTTATCTTAACTCCTGCACTCATTAAAAAATATGCAAAGAAAAATACTATTTTCATGCATCCTTTACCGCGCGTTGGAGAAATTGAAACTGCAGTAGACAAAGATCCCAGAGCTGTGTATCTTTCTGAACAGATGAGAAACGGCGTATATATAAGAATGGCACTTTTAGCACTTGTGTTAGGGAAGTCATAATCTATGAAAGGTACACTTACCCTTCAAGACGGCACAGTGCTTGAAGGTAAATCATTTGGAAAAGAAATTTCAACTTCTGGGGAAGTAGTTTTCTCTACTGGAATGTCTGGATACATTGAAAGCATGACTGATCCCTCATACGAAGGACAAATTTTAGTATTCACCTACCCACTTATTGGAAACTACGGAATCTCAGAGAAAAAATTTTTTGAATCCACTAAAATTCATGTAAAAGGAATTATTGTTTGCAACTATACAGACACCCCATCACATTTTTCTAGCAAAAAAACATTATCCGCCTGGCTTAAAGAAGAAAATATTCCGGGACTAGAAATTTCAGACACCAGATTTTTAGCGCAAAAATTACGGGTCAAAGGAACTATGCTTGGGAAAATTACATTCTCTAAAGATGTAGAATTTTATGACCCTAATTTAGAAAACTTAGTTGCACATGTTTCCATTAAAAAACCTGTCATTCAAGGATCTGGAAATAAAAAAGTTGTACTGTTTGACTGCGGTGCTAAAAAAAATATTGAGAGAAGTCTTTTAAAACGGGGAATTCAGGTTATAACTGTCCCATGGGACTATGATGTTTTTGAGAATAAAACAACGTTTGACGGGATTTTAATCTCAAATGGACCAGGGGATCCTAAAATGGCTGGCAAAACTATAGAAATTATTAAAAAAGCTTTAGATAGAAAAGTTCCTACATTTGGAATCTGTCTAGGAAATCAGCTTTTAGCACTAGCAGCTGGCGGAGATACGTATAAATTAAAGTTTGGCCACAGATCTCAAAACCAACCATGCATTATGGAGGGAAGCAACAGATGTTTTATAACTACACAAAATCATGGATTTGCGGTTGGGAAAATTCCACCTGGATTTAAGGCATGGTTTACAAATGCAAATGACGGGACAAATGAAGGAATTATTCATAAAACGCTTCCATTTATGTCAGTCCAATTTCATCCAGAATCTTTTCCAGGTCCACAAGACGCAGACTGGTTGTTCGACTTTTTCTTAGAAAAAATATGATAAACCAAACTCAAAAATTTAAAAAAATCTTAACTTTTTACGAGCTTGCGAGAAAAAAGGAAGGAGTTTTTGAAAAATGAGAAAAATCCTTATATTGGGATCGGGGGCACTAAAAATAGGACAAGCTGGAGAATTTGATTACTCCGGATCTCAAGCCATAAAAGCATTTAAAGAAGAGGGAATAAAAACTGTCTTAATAAACCCAAATATTGCAACCATTCAAACCTCAGAATTTTTAGCTGATAAAGTGTATTTTCTCCCAGTTGACGAATATTTTGTAGAAGAAGTTATTAAAAAAGAAAAGCCTGATGCTATAGCGCTTTCCTTTGGCGGACAGACTGCCTTAAATTGCGGAATTAATTTATATAAAAATGGAATATTAAAAAAATATGACGTAGAAGTTTTAGGAACCTCAGTTGAAAGCATTATTAAGTCTGAAGATCGGGATTTATTTGCAAAACACCTTAAAAAAATAGCCGTCCATACCCCGCAAAGTGAAGCAGCTGGAACTCTACAGAAAGCTGGAAAGATTATGAAAAAATTAGGACTTCCTGTTATGGTACGCGCAGGATACGCTTTGGGGGGGCAAAAGTCTGGAGTTTGTTACACAAAAGAAGAATTTGAGGAAAAAGTTAAAACTGCCCTAGCGTTTTCCCCGCAAGTTTTAGTAGAAAAATATCTTCATCACTGGAAAGAAATTGAATATGAAGTTGTTAGGGATAAATATGATAACTGTGTAACTGTTTGCAACATGGAGAATATGGACCCTCTAGGAATTCACACGGGAGAGTCTATTGTGGTTGCGCCATCTCAAACATTAACTAACTTTGAGTATCAGTACTTGCGCGACATTTCTATAAAAATAGTAAGAAGCCTAAATATTATTGGAGAATGTAACGTTCAGTTTGCTCTAAATCCAAATCCAAAATCAGACAAAAATTCTTCAGAGCAAGCAATAGATTATCAAGTAATAGAACTTAACCCTAGACTTTCTAGATCTTCTGCTCTTGCTTCTAAAGCAACTGGCTATCCTTTAGCATACGTTGCAGCAAAATTAATTTTAGGAAAAAAATTAACTGATATTAAAAATCAGGTGACCCAAGTAACCCAGTCTTGTTTTGAGCCCGCGTTAGATTATTTAGTGGTAAAAATTCCACGTTGGGATCTAGAGAAATTTAAGGGAGTTGAGGAAAGAATTGGGTCTTCTATGAAATCCGTAGGTGAGGTCATGAGTATAGGGCGCAGTTTTGAAGAAGCGCTGCAAAAAGCAATCAGAATGTTAGGAACAAATGCGCAGGGAGTTACTGAAAACAATTTTTCAAAAGATAAAAAGACCATTACAGAATATCTAAAAAAACCTACTCCTAAACGCATGTACGCTATTGCTGAAGCGTTTAATCGTGGTTTTACAGTTTCACAAATTTACAAAATAACCGGAATTGATCCCTGGTTTTTATACCCTATAGAAAAAATTGTTAATCATGAGAAAAAAATAAAAAGGGAAAAATCTTTAACACAAGAAACACTTTTAACCGCAAAAAAACTAGGAATTTCAGATAAACAAATTGGGAAATTAACTAATAAAACTGAAAAAGAAGTGAGAGCCTTACGGACTAAATTAGGGATAATTCCTCATGCTCTACAGATAGATACACTTGCGGGAGAATTTCCAGCTCAAACTAACTATCTCTACATGTCTTACCACACAACCGTTTCAGACGTAAAACCGCTTCTTAAAAAAGGTGTAATGGTTTTAGGTTCTGGTCCCTATAGAATTGGCTCAAGTGTAGAATTTGACTGGACGTGTGTTAATACCGCAATAAATCTTAAAAAATATAAAAAAGAATCTATCATTGTAAACTGTAACCCTGAAACTGTTTCCACGGATTATGATATCTCAGACAGGCTTTATTTTGAGGAATTAACTCTAGAGCGCATTTTAGATATTTATGAATTTGAAAATTCTTCAGGCCTGGTAGTTTCTGTGGGCGGACAAACACCAAATAATTTAGTTAAAAAGTTAGAAAATTTTAATACACCTATTCTAGGAACTACCCCTAAAGATATAGACACTGCAGAGGACAGAAATAAGTTTTCTCTTCTTTTAGATTCTTTAGAGATTCCCCAGCCTGAATGGTGTCAGGTAAAAACAGTTCAAGACGCTCTTAAATTTGCAAAAAAAGTTAATTATCCGGTTCTTATAAGACCTTCTTATGTTTTGTCAGGGGATGCTATGAGTGTATGCTACTCAGAAGAGGATCTGCGCGCATTTATAAAACGCGCAACACTTATTAGTCCAGAGCATCCTATCACACTTTCTAAATTTATGGAACATGCAAGAGAAATAGAATTAGATGGAGTGTCTCAAAATGGAGAGATTTTAGTTTCTGCAATTTCTCAGCATCTAGAAAATGCAGGGGTACATTCTGGGGACGCAACCATAGTATTTCCACCTCATGAACTCTATACTCAGTATGATAAACAGATAAAAGAAATGGGAGAAAAAATCTCAAATACACTTAATATTTCAGGGCCATTTAATATTCAGTTCTTAGCACGTGAGAAAAAAGTATATGTAATAGAAATAAATTTACGCGCATCCCGAACATTCCCGTTTATCTCAAAAGCTACCAGAGTTAATTTTGCTGAAAAAATAGTGGATGCATTATTTAAAAATGGAAAACCTTCTCACATAGAATACCCGCCATATTATTTAGTAAAATCTCCTCAATTTTCATTTTCCAGATTAGAAGGCGCAGATCCTATGCTGCGCGTAGAAATGGCCTCTACTGGAGAAGCTGCAGCTTTTGGCAATTCTTTAGAAGAAGCATTTTTAAAGTCTGAACTTTCAGTTGGAGGAGTCATTCCTAAAAAGGGTATATTTGTTTCATTAGGTTCAGAAGATAATAAGGTTCGGTTTTTGGATAGTGCATTAAGACTCAAAGAATTAAATCTTCCAATTTATGCAACAGAAAAAACAGCAAAGTTTTTAAAGTTTCACGCAATACCAGCAACTAAACTTTATAAAATACATGAAAATAAAAAACCCAACATCTTAGATTATTTCAGTCACGGGAAAATAGATTTAGCAGTCAACATAGTAGATTTTAAACATAAAAAAGATGTGGATGACGGCTACATTATGAGACGCTCTGCAATAGATCACAATATTCCACTTTTAACTAACCGTAAGAAAGCAGATCTCTACATAAAAGCGCTGGTAGAAAAACCTCTCAAATCTCTTGAAATAAAAGCATGGGATGAGTATACTCTTCCTAAATGATTACCCTACCGGGACTGGTTGATGTCCATGTACATCTCAGAACTCCAGGACAAACCCACAAAGAAGATTTTCTAACTGGAACTTCAGCAGCACTTGCGGGAGGATTTACTACTGTTTTTGACATGCCCAATAATAAAATTCCAGTTACAACTCCGAAGCTTTTGGAAGAAAAAATAAAACTTGCTCTAGGTGAAGCTGTAGGCGATATAGGATTCCACTTCGGATCACTTGGAAATAATATTGAAGAATTCGAGAAGGTCAAAACAAAAGTAATGGGGTTAAAGCTATATCTTAACGAAACAACTGGAAATTTTTTGATAAATACTGAAACACTTTCTAAAATCTTTGATGCGTGGAATGGTGGGCCTATTTTGGTTCATGCAGAAGATGATGCAGTTTCAGAAGTTATTAAAAATGTAGAGCGTACAAAAAAACAAACACATTTTTGTCATATTTCTTTGCAGTCAGACCTAGAACAAATTATGAACGCAAAAGAAAAAGGCCTTCCTATTTCTTGTGGAGTCACCCCGCATCATTTATTTTTAACCCAAAAAGACGCTGAAAAACTAGGACCATATGGAAAAATGAAACCATATTTAAAGTCTGAAAAAGATGTAGAGTTTTTATGGAATAATTTGTCTGAAATTGATGTCATAGAATCTGATCATGCTCCTCACACAATAGAGGAAAAAGATTCTAAAAACCCCCCATTTGGAGTTCCGGGATTAGAAACCACTCTCCCACTTTTGCTCACAGCGGTACACGAGGGGAAATTGGAAATTAATGATATTAAAAGATTGTGTCATGATAATCCTAATAAAATTTTTAA
>CAZITH010000012.1:0-14669 GCA_964542125.1 uncultured Gammaproteobacteria bacterium
TGTCCCCAACGGATAACACTATAGAATCACTTATTCACTTGGATCTTCCGGCGGGAGTAGACATTGAGATTAAAATGTAACCTCTAAAACTCAGAGAAAAGAATTACTCCAAACAGTGTAAACTCCACGGCAACGCTCTTTTTTATAATCAGATTATTTTGTTGAAGTCTAGCTTTGCAAGCTTAAACTCTTGAAGATTTTTGAGAGGAGGTGGGGATTCGACTTCCTACTTCAGCAACTCCTGCAATTGCAGCGCCTTTTCCTGCTCCAATTAAAGCAGCTCGGCCAACATCAATTATTCCAATTTGTCTTCCTAGGGCTACTTCTCTTGCGATCCCACGTCTAACACCAGCAAGTCTCCCTTGTACAGGAGGAACATTTCCAACGCCTTCGTCTATAAGTGCACTACGTTGTCTTTTGAATTCAGAAAAGGCTCCTTGTGCTGCTCCTAAGGCAGCTCCACCCAAGAATTTCTTTCCGCGTTCTTTAGTGTCTCCTCGACCTTGTGGTTGAATAGTTTCTGCTCTCGCCATAGACTTATAGTATCAAATTCTGTGTAAAAAAGCAAGAACTTTTTTAGCTTCCTGTTGTGCTTGCATTTTCCAAACAGTTTCTATATAATTACGGATACATCATGTTTAGTGTAACTACTGAACTTGTAAAGTTTGCTACATAGGAGCTTAGCTGCAAGATATACTTGCGAATGAAGCGACTCTATGTAGTCGCTTTTTTTGTGGTTAGGGATAGGGATTCGTTATTCGATTTTCGAAATTTGATAAATAAAAATATAATACAAGCAATTATTGGAACCAAAATATGTTCAACTCAAAAATATTTGAGCCTCAACATATTTTGCTCCCAAATTTAAATTATGATGAACATGTTAATTGGTCGCAAAATTGATCAGACTCAAGCTTTCTTAGAAGACGGAAGACGTATTCCTATGTCTCTTATTTCTGTTTCTGGGAACGTGGTAACTCAACTTAAAACCCCAGAAAAAGATATGTATTCTTCTGTTCAAATTGGGTTTGGGACACAGAAGAAACCAACAAAAGCAGTTTTAGGACACTCAAAAAAAGCGGGACTCACAACAACACCCCGCTTTTTTCGTGAAGTAAGAACAGATGATACAACAGGTTTTGAAGTCGGACAAAAAATTACAGCAGAAGATGCATTGGAAATTGGAGACGTAATTAATGTTACCGGAACCTCAAAAGGTAAAGGATACGCAGGGGTAGTAAAAAGACATCATTTTAAAGGAGGACCTAGAACTCACGGACAGTCAGACAGAGAACGTGCACCTGGATCATCTGGACAGACCACAACTCCTGGACGCGTTTACAAAGGAAAAAGAATGTCTGGAAGAATGGGAAATGAAACTGTTACCGTAAGAAATTTAGTAGTAGTAGATATAAAAGATGATGTAGTGTATGTAAAAGGTTTAGTCCCGGGAATAAAGGGAGGAATGGTAGTTATCTCTAAGATTGGAAAAGCTAAGAAATTCACCCCATTATTTTCTGTAAAAGTAGAAGAAGTTGAGCCAGTTGTAGAAACGGTTGAGGTAGAAGCGCTTCCTGAAGAGCCAGAAAAAGCAGTGGAAGAGGCACAAGTTGCAGCTGCAGAAGAAGAGCAAACAGAAGTAAAAACTGAAGAAAAAGATGCACCAGTAGAAGAAGTTAAGGAAGAAAAAGCAGAAGAAACGCCAAAAACAGAAGAAGTAAAAGAGGAGAAATAATATATAGGTAGCTCAGTGAGTACGCTGAGTGACAGAGTGAATTAAGAGATTGTATTCACTCTGCCAAAAAAACTTAAAAAATATGGTAGACACAAAAGTAAAAACAACTAAAAAGGCAGCAGTAAAACCAGCAGTGAAAAAAACTGTTGAAAAGAAAGCGGTTGAAAAAAAGACCGCGGCTAAAACCGTTGCACCTGCAAAAGCTGAAGTAAAAACAGTTGTTAAAGAGGCATCTAAACCTGTTTCTGAAGCAAAAAAAACTTCTGCAAAAGATATCTCAGTGGAAGTTTTTGGGTTAGCAGGAGAAAAAGTTTCATCTATTTCTCTTCCAGGGGAAATATTTGGAGCAAAAGTTAATCCCGTTCTTATGGCTCAGGCGGTACGTGTATATCTTGCAAATCAAAGAAGCGGAACTGCATCTACTAAAACCCGAGGAGAAGTTAGTGGAACAACTAAAAAGGTTTACAGACAAAAAGGAACAGGAAGAGCAAGACATGGAGCAGCAAAAGCACCTATTTTCGTGGGGGGAGGAATTTCTTTTGGACCTAAACCACGTTCTTTTAACCTAAATATGCCTAAAAAAATGAAAAGATCTGCTCTTTTTTCTGCACTTTCTTCAAAGTTGCAAGATAAAAAGGTTATGGTAGTTGACTTTACAGATGCATCTGGAAAAACAAAAGAAATTGCAAAAGCTTTAAAGAGCTTAGGGGTAACACGTAAAAATGGTGACGCACAAAACGTTTTATTAGTAGCAGATAAAGCACAGGAAATGGTAAAGCGTTCTGCAAGAAATATAGAAGGCGTGTATGTAGAAGTGGCAGGAAATTTGCACACCTATGAAGTTTTGCAGAAAAACATGATTCTTTTAACAAGGGAATCAGTTGAAGCTTTGAAAAGCACATTTGTTAAATAAAAATTAATATGCGCCACACACTTATTAAACCATTAATTACAGAAGTATCTATGAAAGATGCAGGAAAAGGTGTCTTTACATTTGTAGTTTCAGAAGATTCAAATAAAACTGAAATAAAAGAAACAGTTAAAAAATTATTCAATGTAGATGTAACACATGTTTCAACAGTTACTATCAAAAGAAAGAAAATTATTAATACAAAGTTTGGAAGAAAGGTGAGTAAAAATACCGTTAAAAAAGCAAGAGTTAGCCTCAAAAAGGGTCAAATAATTCCTGCTTTTGAGATTAAAGAAGAAAAAGAAGAAAAGAAGAGCAAGAAAGAGAAAAAGGCTAAATAATAAAATGTAGGATTTAAGATGTATGGAATTCTTACGTCAAAAATCTTAGATCATAAAATCCAATATGAGCAGTAGATTAAAACATATATTGAAGAAGAACTCGGGGAGAGATTCCTCAGGGCAAGTTATGGTTAGACACCAAGGGGGACGTCACAAAAGATTTTATAGGGTTATTGATTTCAAAAGAGATAAGGTTGGAGTTGAGGCAGATGTTGTTGCAATTGAGTACGATCCAAATAGATCAGCAGATGTAGCACTTTTACAATACAAAGATGGAGAGAAAAGATATATTTTGCGCCCAGTAGGATTAGAAGTTGGCGGAAAAGTTTTATCTGCAAGCGGAGCTGATTTAAAACCAGGGAATGCGCTTCCATTAGCGGAAATTCCAGTAGGAACATTTATTCACAATATTGAGTTAACAACAGGACGTGGCGGACAGGTTGCTAGATCTGCTGGAGATCAGGCAATTCTTTCTGCAAGAGAAGGCCTGTATGTTCATGTAAAAATGCCTTCAGGGGAAGTGAGAAAGATTTTAGGAAAAAACTATGCTACAATCGGGCAGGTTGGAAACGTAGATTGGAAAGATAGAGTTTTAGGAAAAGCAGGACGTTCAATCCACATGGGTATAAGACCTACGGTGAGAGGGGTTGCAATGAATCCGAGATCTCATCCTCACGGCGGGGGAGAAGGTCGTTCTGGAATTGGAATGCCAAGCCCTAAGACATATGCAGGGAAAAAGGCAGTAGGAAAAACAAGACGCCCTAAGAAATATAGTAATAAATTTATTATTACGAGAAGGAAGAATGCAAAGCATTAAATAAGAAAATAAATATGAGTAGATCACTTAAAAAAGGACCATATATTGACGAAAAGCTTCTTAAAAAAGTTATGAAGCAGAAGGATAGTGGCTCAAGAGACCCAATTAAAACTTGGGCTCGTGCATCACAAATTCCACCAGAATTTGTGGGTCACACCTTCTTAGTTCATCAGGGAAAACATTATGTAACTGTAAAAGCAACTGAAGCTATGGTGGGACACAGACTTGGAGAATTTGCACCTTCCAGAATCTTTAAGGGTCATGGAAGAATCGTTGCAAGAGAAATTAGTAAAACCTAACGGCTTTGCGGTTCTCGTCCCGATTTACCGGGACTGCGATCCTAAAGACTTAGAAATTAATTATGAAATACATTGCAGAATCTAAAAATGTTAAAATGTCACCTCGTAAAGTGAGGTTGATAGTTGATGGGATAAAAACCCTTCCTGTTGAGAGAGCGGTTGCTGTGCTTTCAGTATCTAATAAAAGAGCTGCAATTCCTGTAAGAAAGACGCTTCTTTCTGCAATTGCAAACGCAGTAAATAATGGAAAAGTTGCAAGAGCAGACCTAATCATTTCTGAAATGATGGTAAATGAAGGTCTAGCCTATAAAAGATATCATTATGCTGCACGGGGAAGAATTAGACCATACAAAAAAAGAACGAGTCATTTAAGAGTAATCTTAGACACAAAGGTTGTTAATGCGCTTCCTGCGCCAAAAGTTGCAGAAGTATCAAAAAAAGAAGCGAAAGAAGAAAAAACGGTAAAAGCAAAAAAAGGAAAGGAGAGTACAGCAAAGAAATAATAGAAATATATGTTCAACTCATGGCCTTCGGCCACGAGCCTCAACATATTTTTATTCACTTTGTTCATAAAATATGGGACAAAAAGTTAACCCTATTGCACTAAGACTTGGTGGACATCATGAATTTAAGAGTATTGGATATTACTCTAAAAAAATGTATCCAAAGATTGCACTTCAGGACATTAAAATAAGAGAATTGCTATACAAAAAATTAAAACAAGCAGGTGTTGGAGATGTAATTATTGAACACGCAGTTAGCACTATTAGAATTACTATTTATGTTGTTCGTCCTGGAATAGTAATTGGACGCGGAGGAAGCGGACTGGAAGACATTAAAAGAATGGTTTTAGGGATGCTTTTCCCAGAGGGGAATAAAGGGAAAAATCAACCAAGAGTAGAATTGAAAGTTGAACCTATTAAAGACCCAAATCTTTCAGCTTATTTAGTTGCTGCAAATATCTCTGATCAGTTAATAAGACGTATGCCTTTTAGAAAAATTATGAAACAGTCAGTTGAAAAAGTTATGGGAAGCGGCGCTAAGGGAGTAAGAATCATTTTAGCTGGAAGAATTAATGGAGCAGAAATTGGAAGACGTGAACGTTTGCAGGTTGGAAAGGTTTCACTTTCTACCATTAGAGAAAATATTGATTATGCAAGCGTTCCTGCATTAACAAAGTCAGGATATATTGGAGTAAAAGTTTGGATTGATAAAGGCGAGTAGGCAAATTTAAAATAATATGTTAACACCTAGAAGAACAAAATATAGAAAGCAATTTAGACCTAAAACAGTTGAGGCACCAGCAAAAGGCGGTACTAAAGTTTCATTTGGAGAGTTTGGTCTAAGAGCTATGTCTTCAGGAAACATATCAAGTAGACAAATTGAAGCAGGAAGAAAGGCAATGACGCATTTTACAAAAAGAGGGGGAAGAATTTGGATTAGAATTTTTCCAGATAGACCACTTACCAGAAAACCACCAGAAACGAGAATGGGTGGAGGAAAAGGAGATTTTTTAGAGTTTGTGGCACCAGTTCAGACTGGAAGAATAATGTTTGAGATGGGTGGAGTCCCAGAAGCAACGGCAAAAGAAGCTATGAGACTTGCAGCGCAAAAACTTTCTGTAAAGTGTAAGTTTGTAACAAGGAGATAAGAGAAAATAAAGTAATCCTGTGAGTACACAGGATGACAAAATGAATACAATTTTAAATTCATTTTGTCAAACAAAAAAGGAGATTTAAACCGTGAAAAAAAAGGAATTAGAAGAACTAAAAGCAAAAACAGCTGATGAGCTATTAAAATTAGCGCACAGTCTTAAAGTAGAAGTACAAAATCTTTCAATGGATATGAAGTTGGGAAAGGTTAAAAACTTGAATGATGTAAGAACAAAAAAGAAAAATAGAGCAAGAATCTTAACAATTCTTGGATCAAAGATGAAAGGAGGAAGTAACTAGAGATATATTATACCGTTAAGCAAAGCTTGCGGTGCTCTCCCTCGATTCTCTCGGGATGCGCGCCTAAACTCTTGACGAATATCTTTTAATGGTTGCTCGGAAAATGGCTAAAAAAATATTTACAGGTAAAGTAGAATCTACAAAAATGGTTAATACCGTAATAGTTTCTCTTGACAGAAAAGTTCCTCATCCTAGATATGGGAAATTAATTCATAAGACTAAAAGATTTTTTGCTGACACAAATAATATAGCAGTAAAAACAGGAGATATTGTTGAGATAGAAGAAATTGCACCTATGAGTAAAAACAAAATGTTTAAAGTAATTAAAGTAGTTGGAAAAGAGGAGGAGAAAGCTCCAACAGTAAAATAACTCAGGAGAAAAATAATATGGTACAACATAGATCAAAATTAGTAGTAGCTGATAATTCAGGAGCAAAAGACCTGATGGTAATCCATATTTATGGAGGATCCAAGAGAAAAGTTGGGTATATAGGACAAATATTCGGATGCGTTGTTAAAAAAGCTCTTCCTAATACTCAATTTAAAAAAGGAGATAGAGTAAAAGTTGTGTTAGTAAGATCTAGAAAAGAATTTAGAAGACATGATGGGACATACATTAGATTTTCAGAAAATGCAGGAGTAATTTTAGAAAATATGGAATCAAAAAATCCGTTAGGAACTAGAATCTTTGGACCTATTGCAAGAGAGATTAAAGAAGAAGGATTTGCTAAAATTGCGTCACTTGCAAATCACGTTGTATAAAAGTTAGAAAGTAACCCTTCTCCCGCAAGCGGGATCAGGGTGACAGAATAAATTAAAAATTGTATTTATTCTGTCAAATATAAAAGAAGTAATAATATGAAAATACGTAAAGGCGATACAGTAATAGTAACAAGCGGAAAAGATAAAGGTAAAAAAGAAACCGTTGAAAAAGTCTTTTCAGCTGATGAAAAAGTTTTAGTAATTGGAGTAAACCAATACAAAAGACATGTTAAGAAAAACCCTTACACAGGACAGGGAAGTGAAATAGTAACCATTACAAAACCACTTCCAGCAGGAAACGTTGCCTTGATCTGTCCTAAATGTAAAAAACAAACAAGGGTTGGATATAAGATTGAAAAAGGTGTAAAAGTTAGAATTTGTAGAAAATGCAAAAAGGAGATATAGAGGTTGCCCTTAGGCTTGCCTTTAAATACTCAGGCAAGCACTCAGGGTGACAAAATGAATTTAAAATTGTATTCGTTTTGTCAAATATAAAAGGAGATTTAAAAATGAAAGTACAAGCGTCAATAAAAAAAAGATGTAAGAAATGCAAAGTTATTAGAAGAAAGGGTGTGCTGTTTATCATTTGTGAGATACCAAAGCATAAGCAGAGACAAGGCTAAAGCCCTGCTCCGCTTGCGGTTCTGCTTCGCAGAATCCTAAAACAAACAATATGAATACATATAAAGATACATTTGAAAAAGAAATTGCAAAACAGGTGCAAACTGAACTTGGACTTAAAAATGTTATGGCTGTTCCAAGACTTAAAAAAATTATTGTGAACGCATCTACAAGAGATTTCCTTTCTGATAAGAAAAATCTAGAACGTGCAGCAGAAGACCTTACAACCATCACTGGTCAAAAAGCTAAAATTGTAAAGGCAAAAGTTTCAATTGCATCATTTAAATTACGCGAGGGTGATCAAATTGGATTAGTGGTAACTTTAAGAGGTAACAGAATGTATGATTTTTACGAGAAACTTGTTAAAATAGTCTTTCCGCGCGTGAGAGATTTTGCTGGGGTATCTGAAAAAGGATTTGATAGGCACGGAAATCTAAGTATAGGATTTGCAGAAAACACAGTTTTCCCAGAAATTGATCCAGGAAAGGTTGATAAGATTAGGTCCTTGCAGGTGGTTTTGGTAACAAACGCTGGAAACGATAACGCGGCAAAAGTTCTATTTACAAAAATGGGAATGCCTTTTAAGAAAGGAGGAGCAGCTAGGTAATATATAATATACCGTTAACTCTTGTCTCGTCCCGACATGTCGGGACTCGTACAGAGACTCCCGGTATTTTTCTCGCAAAATGAATTATATTAAAAGGTTGCTTGAAAAATGGCTAAAAAATCTAACATAGTTAAGTTTCAAAATAAACAAAAGTTTAAGACAAGAGACGTCAACAGATGTGCTTTGTGCGGAAGATCACGCGGATTTTTAAGACGCTTTGGACTTTGTAGAATTTGTTTTAGAGAAAAAGCTTTGAAAGGAGAGTTACCAGGAGTAACAAAAGCATCTTGGTAAAAGATGTAAGACGTAAGATTTAAGCTGTAAAAGCTCTGAGATCTTAGCTCATATAACTAATATGTACACAGTTGGAGACTTTTTAATTCAATTAAAAAATGCATACATGGCTCATAAAAAAGAGGTGGCCTTCCCATATGCAAAAATAGTTGTTGCGCTTGGAAAGATCCTTACAGAAGAAGGATATGTGAGAAAGGCTGAAGTAAAAGAATTAGATGGAAGAAAGATGGTAACAGTAGAGCTTTTATACAAAAATAAAAGACCAGCATTAAGAGAAGTGAAATTAGTATCTAAACCATCAATTCACAGGTATGTTACTAAAACTAACATTAAAAAAATTGCAGGAAACTTTGGAATTAGTGTTGTTTCAACAAGTAAAGGTGTTATGACAGGAAAGGAGGCTCTAAAAGCAGGAGTAGGAGGAGAGCTGCTTTGTGAGATTCAATAACTAATTATAGGTTCAACTCATGGCCTTCGGCCACGAGCCTCAACATATAATTTTAAAACTATTAGGATCAAAAGGAATTTTAAAATTATGGCTAATAATGTAGGAAAAAAACCAGTAATAATTGAACCAGGTGTAACAGTAACTGTTTCGGAAGGAAAGGTAACAGTTACAGGACCAAAAGGTACCTTAGAGGAAAAGGTTCCATCCGGAATTGGAATAGAGATTAAAGAGAATATTGCAACTATTAAAAAATTAAATGACTCACGTGAAAATGAAAAATATGCAGGACTCATGAGAGCGTTACTTGCAAACATGGTTTATGGAGCTTCAAAAGGATTTGAAAAAAAATTAGAACTTACTGGAGTAGGATACAGGGCAAGAACTGAAGGAATGGATTTAGTTTTAAACGTAGGATTTGCTAATACGGTAAAAGTTACTCCTCCTGCAGGAGTAACAATTCAGGTAGTAGAAGGGGTTATAACAGTTGCAGGTGCAAATAAAGCAGTAATTGGTGATTTGGCAAGTAAAATTAGAGAAATTAGAGTTCCTGATCCATATAAGGCAAAGGGAATAAAATACATGGGAGAAAAAATTAGAAGAAAAGTAGGAAAAGCAGCAAAAGCTGTAGGAGGAAAGTAGAAAATATGTTCAACTCCTGCTTCTTCCTCATAAATTCGGAAGAATGCGGAGCCTCAACATATTTTTTATAAATAGTTATTTTAAAAGATAAAAAAGAGGTAATTTATAAAAAATGAAAATATTTAAAGAAGAGAAAATTAAAAAACAAAGAGCTTTAAAAAGAAAGTTAAGAACAAGAAAAAAGTTACTTGCTAACTTTACACATCCTAGACTTTCTGTATTTAGATCTAATGTTAAAATATACGCTCAGATCATAGATGATTCTAAGGGGGTTACATTAGTTTCTGTACATGAAGGAGAATTAGGAAAAGTAACTGGAAATAAAGTTACTAAGTCAGAAGAATTAGGTGCATTAATTGCTAAAAAAGCACTTGAGAAAAAAATTAAGGAAGTTGTTTTTGATAAAGGTGGATATAGATTTCATGGAAGAGTTAAAGCATTTGCAGATGGCGCAAGAAAAGGAGGATTAGTTTTCTAATATGGACGGAGAAAAATTTGAGGAAAAAGTTATTCAAGTTTCCCGCGTTTCTAAAAAAACTAAGGGAGGAAATAAGATTAGATTCGCAGCATTAGTTGTTGTAGGTGATAAACGCGGAAAAGTAGGTTTAGGACTTGGAAAATCAGGAGACGTTGCCCAAGCAATTGCAAAAGCAATTACGTATGCAAAAAGAAGAATGATTTTTGTTCCAATTAAAAACGAAACAATTCCACATAAAATTGCGGTTAAATCTGGTGCTTCTCAAATCCTTTTAAAACCAGCACCACAGGGAACAGGAATTATTGCAGGAGGGGCAATAAGAAGCGTTGTGGAAGCAGCAGGAATTAGAAATATTTCCTCAAAAATTTTGGGGTCTTCTAATAAAGCAGGAAATGCGCAGGCAACATTTGAAGCATTAACAACACTTTCTCATATAGATGAGGATTCAAAAGTTAAATAATATGCAGTTACATACATTACCTAAAATTACAGATAAATCTAAAAAACGCGTAGGTCGTGGACATGGATCTGGAAAAGTAAAAACTTCAGGGCGCGGAACCAAGGGTCAAAAAGCAAGACGTGATATTAAGCTTCATTTTGAAGGAGGAGCGCTTCCTCTTATTAAACGTCTTCCATTTTTAAGAGGACGTGGAAAGAATATCTCACTTAACACTCATGTTATTCCAGTTAACGTAGGACAATTAAACGTATTGCCAGCAAAAAGTGTTGTTGACATTGAATCATTGATAAAAAATAAAGTAGTTAAAAAAGATGACATGGAAACTTCCGTTGTTAAAATCTTAGGCGGAGGAGAATTAAAAGTTTCTCTTACCGTAATACTTCCTGTTTCAAAATCTGCTCTATTAAAAATTGAAAAGGCCGGAGGAGCAGTAGAACGTAACTAAGTTTTGAGAAACCCTCAAATCTATGAATTTAATTCTTGGGATTTTTAAGAATAGCATTAAGGACAAGGAAACAAGAAAGAAGATTTTTATTACACTTTTTCTCTTCCTTATTTTTAGACTATTTGCACACATTCCGGTTTCAGGCGTAAATATTGCTCAACTCAAAGCGCTTTTTTCCCAAAACCAACTTCTTGGAATTCTAGATATTTTCTCAGGTGGAACTCTTTCAAACTTTTCCGTTTTGGCACTAGGCCTTAATCCATATATCTATGCTTCTATAGTTCTTCAGCTTTTAACCATAGTCTTTCCTAAGTTAGAAGCATTAGCAAAAGAAGGTGAATATGGAAGGCAAAAAATCAACCAGTATACAAGATATTTAACTATTCCACTTGCTATAGTTCAGGGGTTTGGAATGTACGCGCTTTTAAGAAATCAAAATATTGTTTCTACTCTAAATCCTTTTGAGATTTTTTCTTTTGTAGTAACCCTTACCGCAGGAACAATGATAGCTATGTGGATAGGAGAACTTATTTCTGAGCAGGGGATTGGAAATGGTATTTCTCTTCTAATCTTTGCTGGTATTGTAGGAAGGCTTCCAGTTCTTCTTACCCAAACCGCAGCTACTGTCACAAACGAACAGCTGTTAAATGTAGGAATTCTTGTAGCTTTAGGAATTGTAGTTATTGCAGGAGTTGTTGCAATTAATGAAGCAGTAAGAAGAGTCCCTATTTTTTACGCAAAGAGAGTAAGAGGAAGTAAAGTCTATGGTGGACAGTCTACGCATCTTCCACTTAAATTAAATCAAGCTGGAGTTATTCCAATTATCTTTGCAGTTTCTTTAGTGCTACTTCCATCAGTAGTTGGGAATTTTCTTATCTCTACAAAAAATCCAGTGCTTTCTTCTGTTGGGACAACTATCGCAATTTACTTTAATCCAAACGGAATTTTATATAACATCATATACTTCTTGTTTGTTGTAGGATTTACATATTTTTACACCGCTATTGTATTTAATCCAACGAAAATTGCAGAAGATATCCAAAAATATGGTGGATTTATTCCCGGTGTGAGACCCGGAAAACCAACCAGTAGTTTCTTGAATCATATTGTAACGAGAATCACTCTTGCAGGGGCAGTATTTTTGGGATTAATTGCTGTTCTTCCAAATATCTTAAGAGCATTTACCGGGAATCAAAACTTATTAGTTGGGGGAACAAGTATTCTCATTGTGGTCTCAGTTGTAATTGAGACTATTAAAATTCTTGACGTTCAAATGGCAACAAAGAGTTATGAGAAATTCCTAAAATAACGTATAATTATATTTCTTAAGGAGAATTTATCTTGAAAATAATTTTAATTGGTATTCAAGGAAGTGGAAAGTCAACTCAGGGAAACATTCTTTCTGAGAAACTATCCATACCATATCTTTCATCTGGGCACATTTTTAGAGAAATGGCAAAGGAAAAAACTCCTTTAGGCCGTTATATTAAAGAAACCATGAATGCTGGTTTTCTTATTCCAGATGATAAAACTCTTGAGATAGTTGTTGAATATTTGGGGCACTCTGAATATACAGGAGGTTATATATTAGATGGTTTCCCTAGAACAGTTCCCCAGGCTGAAGCATTTCCAAATGGCGTTGATTACGTGGTATACCTAAAAGTGTCTGATAAAGAAGCTCTTTGGAGACTTGCAGGACGCGATGAGGAGGGGGTTAGGGAGGACAATACCTTAAAAGCAATTATGAAACGTATAGATGAGTTTCATAACAAAACGGAGCCTGTTATAGAATTTTATAGACAAAAAGGAAAGCTCATTGAAATAGATGGAGAAAAAGAAATTTCTGCAATTTCCTCAGAAATTCTGTCGCAAATCAAATAATGCCTAAGCCACTTGTTATAGGAATTACCGGAACATTTGGAAGCGGTAAAAGTACCGCTGCTTCTTTTCTTTCAAGTCTTTCTTACTACCCAATATCTCTTTCTTCTTTTTTAGAGGATGAAGCTGAAAAAAGAAAGAAAAAAAGAATTACCAGACGTCTTTTGCAAGATATAGGTAATGAGTGGAGAGAAAAATACGGAAGAGGAGTGTTAGCAAAAAAAGCTATTGAATATATTCAAAAAAGCGGAAAAAGTAAATTTGTAATAGATGGAATAAGAAATACAGGGGAAATTGAGGTTTTAAAAAAAGAAGCAAATTTTACGCTTGTGGGAGTAATTGCAGATAGGAATGTGAGATTTGAACGCTTAAAAAAACTTAAAAGACGCGAAGATTTAACGCCTGAGCTTTTTTATAAGTTAGATTGTAGAGATCTAGGGCTTGGACAAAAAACTACCGGGCTTCAAGTAGCTTTTTGTTTTTCGCTTGCGGATTATTTCATAGAGAATAATGGTGCCATTGAAGAATTACATAAAAAAATTGAGGATTTAATGAAAAAGATAAATAGGTAACCCTGTGAGTACACAGGATGACAAAATAAATTTAAAATTTTATTCATTTTGTCAAATATAAAATATGCAAAATATATACGTTTTAATTGGTCCACCATTATCAGGGAAAGAAACACAAGGAGAACTATTAGAGACTTCTTTGGGTGGAATTCCCAGATTTAGTATGGGTCACTTGATACGGGAGGCGCGAAAAACAGACCCAAGGTTTGAACAAGCATATCAAGAATATAGCATGCAAGGAAAACACCTGCCTAATAAAATCAAATTTCGTTTAATGGCGGCAAAGATGGATCAGTCTATTTCTACAGGTTTTATTCTGGATAACTTTCCAGCAACGCTTGAGGATGTAGAATATCTGGACCGTTATTTGGTGGACAAGCCATTAAAGGTGCAGTCTGTAGTATCTCTTAATATTTCCGAAGATGAAATGAGAAAACGTTTTGAGATTGCAAAAGAGAGAAGAGGAAGAGCAGATGATACCTTTGAGAATGTTCATGACAGACGTGCTATTCAAGATGAAGATAGAGGTCCGGTTTTGAACCATTATAGAAGTTTGGGTCTTTTGCAGGAAATAAATGGAGAAGGAGACGTTGAAGAAGTACACAATGAAATTTTATACGCAATAGATAGGGGGAGTAAAGAAAGATAATTAGGTAACCCTGTGTGGAGTAACACAGGGTGACAAAATGAATTGAAATATTGTATTCATTTTGTCAAACATATGAAACAAAATACAAAAACAATTGAGCAAATTGAGACCATGAAGAAAGCCGGGAAAATACTGGGTCAGGTTTTACATGAGACTATAGACTTAGTAAAACCAGGAATAACAGAAGAAGAATTGGATTCTTTTGCAGATAAAAGAATTCAGGAATTAGGAGGATTTCCAGGTTTTAAAAAAGTTCCTGGATATAGTAATGCCATTTGTGTGGCTACAAATGACGTAGTTGTTCATGGAATTCCTAAAAAAAGGACTCTAAAAGAAGGGGATATTATAGGGGTTGATTGTGGTGTGTATCTAAACGGATTTCATACAGACATGGCAGAGACTGTAGTGGTAGGAAAAACAAATAATAAAAAGATTTATGATTTTTTAGACGCTGGAAAGCGGGCAATGTATGCCGGGATTAAACAAGCAAAACCAGGCAACAGAGTGGGTGATATCTCAAAAGCTATGCAAGATATTGTGGAAAAAGAAGGCGGGTACACAGTTACAAGATCTTTGGTGGGTCATGGTGTAGGCAGAGAACTTCATGAAGAACCTCAAATTCCGGGTTATTTAGTGGGGAAAATTGAAAAAACACCTAAATTAGAGGTAGGAATGACAATAGCAATAGAAATAATTTACAACATGGGCAAGAAAGACGTTGAATATGAAGGAACAGATGATTGGACAATAGTCACAAAAGAC
>CAZITH010000013.1:0-14533 GCA_964542125.1 uncultured Gammaproteobacteria bacterium
GGAAGACTTCCAAACGTTCACTGTGTTGCAACAAATATTTTTCCCTTTTTAGATTCTCCGTCAAAAAAGCAATCCTTTCTTTTATGCCTCCACCTGCCGGCCAGGAATTAATAAATTGACCTAAATCCGCTTGGGGAATAGGCGCATGAAGAAAATCTAAAATAATTTCTTTATCAGCATATATATACCCAATTCCAATAAGTAAAACTATTATGTAAAAAGCATAACGTAATTTTTTATTTTTATATAAGAACAAAAGTGTTGAAGTTGTAAGAATAAGTACAGGTATAGTCATAAAAAATATAAACCTGGGATACAAAGTATTTCCAAAAATACCAAGCGCTATAAAAGGCGCCGCAAACCACACAAAAAGAAAAAGTTTTTCACGTATATATTCTTTTAAAAATAGTGACGAGGCGGCAACCAAAATAACCAGAAGACCTACATACGTAATAAACCAGCCCACTATTGCATTAAAGTTGCCATACATATAATTAAACCAGGCAAAGTTTCCTATTTTTATCTGATGGAGAAAAACCGGAAGAGGTCTTACAAATAATGCATTTTTTTCATCAATAATGTAATAAAAAGGCGATAGCCTTAGAATGGAGTACAAAGAATACGAAACTGTAATAGATACCAATGAAAAAATAACCCATTGAAATATTTTTTTCCTCCAAACCTTTTGTTTAAAGTCAAAAAGTAGCAGAGAGAAAGGAAGCAGGTATATCCCAAAGAACCCTGACGTTTTTGTAAGCATGGAAGACCCTATAACAATTCCGGTAAGTATTGCGATGTCTAATCTGACATATCTTGCCAGCAGCACTTCCATATAGATAGACCATACAATAGTGCATGCGACTAATGAGTCGTAAAGAGCCATTCTGTCATACACTAAAGCGAATGGAAAACTTACAAAAAGAGCTGCTGCTATAATCCCTGCAATGGGTACGTTTTCTAGATGTCCAAATAATCTTTTTAAGATGCTTCCTTCACTCTTTTTTTTAAAAATTTCAGAAGCTAAGAAAAAAACCCCCAGAAGTGTTCCAAAACCTGCAAAAACTGAAACCATCCTGGCAGAAAGTAACGGATCTTTAAAAACTCGCATGAGATTCATAGCAATCCATACAAACATAGGCTGTTTCCCGTCAGTTAAAGATATAAACCTCCATGCAGCATCTTGCTTTGCTATCTGAGACCACCGTACGTAAATTGCCTCATCTGTAAAAAGCGGAAGAGTCATAATGTGCGTAAGCCTGGTTAGGAAAAAAAGGAAGATTAAAAAAATTATTATGAAAATTGTGGAAACAGGTATTTTTCTAAAAACCATACAGTTAGATTATACATAAATGGCACCAAAAGCAACAGATAACGTGGAAAAAC
This sequence comes from uncultured Gammaproteobacteria bacterium, assembly GCA_964542125.1. Classification (GTDB taxonomy): domain Bacteria; phylum Patescibacteriota; class Microgenomatia; order Levybacterales; family GWA1-39-11; genus JAGORM01. Next base: position 1,384 of record CAZITH010000013.1, read on the forward strand.
GGGCGTAAATGTTAGAAAGAAAAGATATGAAACTACCCAGAAAAACATAAAAATCATAGGCTGGTTTAGAGTATTTTTCTTCTTCTTATTTTTGAGGGTAAAATAAGAAAACAGAAGTGCAAAAAATGAAAAAACTACACCAATCAGGCTTACAGCCCACAAAACATTCCACTCAGAAACATTTTGAAGACCATTAAACCAGGTAAACCATTTTCCAAACAGAATAAGTGGAAAAACTATTCCAACTCCTGCCTTTGCTCCAGTTGAGTAAAAGTGAATAATCCATTTTTGAACCCCTAAAAATCCTAGTATATTCCCTCCTTTTACAAAATACATGCTGTATGAGGCTAAAAAAACTAAAGGAAAAATTACTAAACTTACTAAAAATTGTTTTAGATTTTTTTTGTCATACAAATACACCCAAAAAACCATGGGAAAAAGCAGAAACAAAGAACCCACTGGATATTTTACTGAGGCAAAACATCCTAAAAATAATGCGCTTAAGATATATTTCTTTTTTAAAGTAAATAATATGGTTAGCATTAAAAACAAAAGATAAATTCCATCTAAATATGGAGCACGCAGCTGTGTGAAAAAAATTGGCTCTAGCGAAAAAATTGTTACTGGAATGATAGCTAGAACTTTATTTTTAAAAAGAATAGTATTTATTTTATAAAATACAAATAACCCTAATATTCCCACAAGTAAAATCAGAATGTCCTGATTTTGAAAGATAACCTCACCAAGACCTATCATATATTTGGCAAGGGGCGGAATCTCTGCATTCAGAAGTGTAGGATCTGAGCCATGAATATATTCCCATCCAGCATAGGCATAGAGTCCGTCATCCCCTATAGAATTTTTTGAGCCAGAAACTACCCATTGAGAAGCTAGATATCTTTGCTTCCAATACGCTGAGTCAAAGCGAGTTGTATATTCTTTAGAATATGTTGTTATCCTAAATGCCAGGTTAATAAAAATAACAGCAAAAAGAAGGATGAAAAGGATTTTTTTAAGAAAGGCAGTATTCATTTTCTAAATAGTTTATAAACTACAGATGAGAAAACAGATATAAGGACACTTGCCCAAAGCATTTGATTCATAATGTCTGGAATAGGTGGATTAAAATTTCCGGTATATAAATAAGGTAGGTATTGGAATAACGCAAGAAATGAAAAAACTAATGTTGAAATAAAAATAAAATATTTACGGGATAAAAATGTTAAAAACGAAAACGCAAGAAGAAAATACCAAGGTTGAAATGTAGTTCTATAACTTGCAAGAATAGCTGCAACTATCATAAAAACTGTTGAGAGGTAAAAAAACAGTTCAACTTTATTCTTTCTTTTTGAGAATTGGAACCAAATAAATAGTGGAGCTAAAAATCCAGTTGCAAACTTAATTCCCGCTGAAAGAATAAGCATTATCCAGGGTGAGTATTTTTTTTGATTGAATAAAAAATATACTCCTACTAAAGTAAACGTCATCATGGTTGAGTCATTATGCGCGGAGACTAACGATTCAATTAAAACAAAAGGGTTAAGTGCAAAAAACGCCAAAGTAAAAAGAGAGTTTAATTTTATTTTTGAAGAAATTTTTTCTACAAAATAACACACTGCTAAAAATATCCCGACTGAAAACGCTTTAAAAAGTATAAGTGTTAATGCAAAAATCCCTCCGCCTAGAAAGGACAAAGGAATAGTAAGTCCTAACCACACTGGCCCGTATGGATATAACCTATGCGTCCAGTGCATAAAGCCCAACATAGGGTCCCCCGGATAATCCAATGCTTTATGGTCATATGGACTCTGATGATAATGAGTAACAATTTTTGCATCAAATATATAGTTAAAAAAATCATAAGAAAATGCGTTATATGAAAAACCCAACACAATACTAGAAATAATAATAAGGGTCCATAAGGTTTTTCTGCTTATCTTTTTTTCTTGTGTTAGTTTTAATAAAAATCCGTATCCCGTAAAAACAGAAACAATAATTATAATAAATAGAAGTGAAGAAAGCGGCCTATTAAAATAACCTATATACTGAAATGATTTTTGAATATCAGCAACAACGGATGCTCTTGAGAGTGTCAGCCCCAAATCAACCTGGGTAAAAGAATAAAGAAACAAAAAGATAATACCGAAAATCCAAAAAAGGATGGAAATATTTTTTAACATTTATATTCGCTCGCAGAAAAACAAGAGCTTTAAGCCCTCGAATAAAACTTCCGAATTCGTAAATTCTGCTCACTCATTAAACATATTAACTAGAATACACATGGTTTTCAAGCCTGGGAAGTTTATAAATACAAACCTTTCCAAATATTTTTTCGAATTTGAATTAAATTTAAAACACCCTCTATAGAGTCTTTTATAGGATTTACGCGTCTAGTTTCCACGTATAACCAGGAAACAGGGACTTCTTTTATGGAAAATCCTAATTCTTTTGCGATTAACAAAACTTCCACATCAAATCCTGCAGTAACTGATGAACCCTTAATTGTTTTAAATCCATTATGGATTCTTTTTATTTTCTCAAATACTTTCTGCGCAGCTTCTTTTCTAAAAAGTTTAAATCCGCATTGTGTATCTTTTATCTCCGGCAAACCTGCTAAAAATGTCCTGAGTATTATCATTCCTTGACTCATAACTTTTCTAGTAAATGGTGCCCCTTTTCTTACTGTGTTACGGGATCCAATTATTACATCAAACTTCTCTGAATATGGGATGAGTTTTTCAAGCTCAGTAATTGGCGCCGCCTGATCCATGTCTGTAAACAAAATATAATCTCCCGTTGCCTTTATCATGCCAGCTGTTACAGCTCCTGCCTTTCCGGTATGCGAATTTTCAATAAGCTTAAATTTAGAATTTTCACGGATGAAGCTTTTTACAAATTCCAGACTTCCATCTTTTGACCCATCATCTACCACTAAGACTTCGTAGGAATATTTTTGTCTCTCTAGGTATCTTTCTACTTTCTCTAACGTACCTTTTTGAAGATTGGCCATTTCATTATATGAGGGGATTACCACTGAAATTTTTTTAACCATAGGACTATTATACCAAGATAGTTTTGCTATTCCCATAAATAAACAACCCTATGTTTTTAGGCATAATTTGGTATACTTATGACAGAAAAATATGAATTTTGAAGTACTACTCTACTATAAATATGTAAGAATCCCAAATCCTGAAAGAACGCGGGATGAACAGCGTGAATTTTGCGAAAAAAATAACCTCAAAGGAAGAATAATTGTAGCAACCGAAGGAATTAATGGAACGCTTGAGGGAAGCATTCAAGATACCCAAAAATACATTGAGTGGATGGAGAGTCAAAAGGAGTTTCAAAACATTAACTATAAAAAAAGCGCTGGAACTGGAAACGCGTTTCCTAAATTAAAAGTACGAGTAAGACCTGAGATTGTTACAGCAGGTTTACCTGAATTAAACCCAAACAAAACTACTGGAAAGTACTTATCTGAAGACGAACTTTTCCAGTGGTTTCAGGATAAAAAGGAATTTTACGTGGTAGATATGAGAAATGACTATGAGTATGCATCTGGATATTTTGAGGGGTTTATCCCGTCTGGCCTTAAAAACTTCTTTGAACTAAAAACAGTTCTCCCTAAATTAGCACATCTTAAAGATAAAACAATTCTAACTGTGTGCACTGGCGGCGTCAGGTGTGAAAAAGCTTCAGGATTTTTAGTGGAAAACGGGTTTAAAAATGTGTATCAGCTGAAAAACGGAATTCAAACATTCATGGAAAAATATCCCAATACGTATTTTAAAGGTAAGCTATACGTGTTTGATAATAGACTTACGTTGGGATTTAACACAGACAGTCCAGAGTATGAAATGGTTGGAGAATGTCTTCAGTGCGGTATACCATGCGAAACATATGTAAATTGTGAATATGATGTATGTCATAAGCATTATATATGCTGCAATAACTGTCTTGATAAAGAAACCGGTTTTGCGTTTTGTAATAATAATTGCAAGGAAAACTACTTAAAATCCCAGGCCTTAAAATCTAGACCTCTTTACTAAACACATTTGTAGGAAATTGAAGACTACCCTTTCTGGTAATTACCCTAAATCCAAGCTCTGGAATTCGTACAGGAGTTTCCCCCATCACTACATCTGCCGCGTTCATCTGAGGCGTGTGCGTTATACAAATTGTTAATCCGTCTCTTGTTCTAAAGTCTCCTATAACACTTCTCATGTCTTTGTCTATTGTTCTAAATGATCCGTCACCGCAAACTGAATCCAGTATTTCTTTTCTCCATACAAGCGCACCATTATTATCCCTACCCAAAAGGCTTTCTAGCTCTTCATCTGTCTTTTCAGTAGGATAGTCTACACATGTAAGACGCGGGTCGGTTTGAATATCAAAATTATTAGCAACACTCATAATTGCCGCTATATCAGCAGCTCTGATATTCCTTGATGTTCTTATTCTTAAAGGCATTCCCATATTTTCTCTTACATGCTTCAGTACCAATCCCAAACTTGCTGCTTCGGCAAGTGATTGTGCACTTGCCGGATCTAAATCATTATGGGGAAATTGCATGAGCCTAATTTTTCTTTGAGATCCGGAAAGGGTATTTCTATCCTGGTCTTCAACAAACTGGATCCCATGTCTCATGATAATAAGACCCCCATTCCCCTCACTTAAGAAATTTACAAGCAGGGCTACCTTAAATGGGTCTACGGGTCTAGGTTTTGCGTCTGCATCTGGCAAAACTGAGACAATATCTGCCTGAAGTTTATTAGCGCGTCCAATAATATCGTGGAAACTAAAGGGAAATCTGTCAGCTTCTCTTCTTGCTTTACCAACTTCTATATATGTTCTACGGATCCAACTATCATTATCTGTTAAATCCTTCAACATCCTGGTACCTGAGGATGCACGCTCCAACATATAACCATAGTATACTCCTTGTTTTCTAAAAATCCAGAGTATATTACAATAATTACTGTATGAATAATCCTGCTTTTGTTAAAAAATTTGATTTTAGAGGCGTATACGGAGTGGATATAAAAAATGAAGATGCGTATTATTTATCCCAAGCAATTCTAAAAACTTTTTCCCCTAAAAAAATTTTATTAGCATGGGACACAAGAGAAGGAAGCAAGAACCTTGCAATGCACTTCATGAAAGGACTAGAAAACCAAGATGTAGAAATTTTCTATATGGAAAAAGTCTCCATAGATTACCTTACGGCTGGATCATTCTCATCTGATTATGATATTTCAATTATGTTTACCGGATCTCATAATCCATGGACTTGGTCTGGACTTTTAATCCATGAAAAAAATGGGGAGTCTATTAAAAAAGAAAATGTTTCAAAAATTATTAATACTTATAACTCTCTAGAAAAAGTTCCCTATGAATACCACAACGTTAATCTTTCAAATTTTAAAGATGTAACGCAAGATGTGGAAGAAAAAATAAGTACTAAACTTATGACTCTTATTCCTCTTTCAAAAGTTCCTTCTTTGAAAGTGTTAGTTGATACGGGGGACGGATCGGGATTTAGGTCTCTATCTTTATTAGAAAAATTATTGCCTCAAATAACATTTTCAAAACTTCATACCAAAACTACCTATGATGAAAACTCAACTCACACTGCTGACCCATCAGAAATTGCAAATACACAAGACGTCTTAGAAGAAATGAAGAAAAATTCATATGACGCAGCATTTATTTTTGATAGTGATGCAGATAGGGTTCTTGCTGTTGATGGAAAAGGGAATTACATAAATGGTTCTTTACTGGGAAGTGTACACATGGAAAGTTTTTGCGATTTAAATCTTTCTGTAAAAAATGTAGGGTATGCAGTAGATTGTGGAACCTCCATGATAAATACCTCTCAACTGCTTCAAGAAAATAAATATAACGTTTTTACAAAACCTATCCCGGTTGGAAGATCTTTAGTGAGAGAAGAATTAAGAAAAGATTTAGATTTAGGTGTTGAGAACGTAGGACATTTTTATGCAAAAGATTTTTTCATGACAGATTCTGCTGCATTCTCCGTATCTATTGTTTTATATTGGATGTCAAAATATGGAAAGCTTTCCCAAGTTTTTTCTATGTATCCTGACGGAAAACGCGGACAAATATTTACAAAGATTTTAGGAGAGAAGGAAATAAATGAGCTATGTAAAAATTTAAACGAACACTTTGAAACATTACGGATAGAAAAAATTACAGCGGATGGTATACGGTATGAATTTTACCAAGGGAAAAAATTAATTACCTGGTATACCATAAGAAATTCAGGATACGAAAAAATAACTAAATGTTACTATGGATCACTAGACGAAAATGACTTTACTATTTTAGATAACGTATTTTCTTCTTATAACAAAGACAACGGTAAATAATTGTGCTACAATTTCCAGATGAAAAGCGTGGCAACGTTTTGGGGAAAGGTTATAGAAGGAAAAAAACGTGGAAGAGAAATGGGTTTTCCTACTGCAAACACAAGAATTCATAAAAAAATTCCAGAAGGAATATATGCGTCTCAGATAAAAATCAGCAATAGTCTCTATAATGCGTTAACGTTCATAGGAAGCGCAAAAACATTTAATGAGAAAAAAGTTCTTGCAGAATCCTACATTTTTAATTTTCAAAAAAATATCTATAATATTAGAATTACTGTTACACTTTTAAAAAAACTGCGGGATAATAAAAAATTTGATTCTGTTGAGAAACTAATCCTTCAAATGGAAAAAGACAAAGAAATGGGAGAGGAATTTTTTAATACATATGTTTAGCGGAATAATTGAAAAAACTGCAAAGGCAGTAAAAACAGAAAAAAATAAAAACTCTATAAGAGTAACCCTGCCTACACCTTCTGGCTGGAAACTTACTCTAGGTGAAAGTATTAATATAGACGGCGTCTGCTCTACTGTAGAAAAACTGGATAAAAAAGACTTTAGCGTTTTTTACATGCAAGAAACACTTAATAAAACATCACTTAATACTCTTTCCATTACTCATGTATTTAATCTAGAAAAATGCTTAACCCTCAATTCTCTTATTGGCGGACATTTAGTAAGTGGTCATGTAGACACAACCGCAGAAATAGTAAATGTAATAGCTGATGGAGAATCAAAAACTCTTGAGTTTAAAATAGATCCACAATTTATAAAGTACATTATTTATAAAGGCTCTATTTGCATTAATGGAGTAAGCCTTACAATAATAACTGTAAGTAAAAATTCTTTTTCCGTATCACTTATCCCTCACACGCTCTCCCACACAAATTTAGGAGAATTAAAAAAGCACGATAAGGTGAATATAGAAGTAGATATGATTGCAAAATATTTAGAAAAATTGGGAAAATGAGCACTATGTAATGGGGTTGGGAAATTCTGTATGAACTTTTTCTATCTCAGTTAATATTTCTTCAGAAAGTTTTATATCTATACTTTCAATATCTTCTTTTAATTGCTTTAGAGATGTTGCGCCTATTAAATTACTGGTAACAAAATCCCTTGAGTTAACAAATGCTAACGCTAACTGAGCCGGTGATATGCCATGTTTTTTGGCAATTTTTAGATAGTCTTTTAAAGGTTTTTGGACGTGATCCGGATTATAACGCAGTGCATTTCTTCCTTTACTGTAATCAAACCTAGAACCCTTTGGAATTTTTCCATTTAAGTATTTTCCAGTTAAAACTCCATGCGCAAGAGGTGAATACACTAAAAGACTTAAATTTTCTCTGATGCTAATTTCAGAAAGTGACGTTTCATATTCGCGCATCAAAAGACTGTAAGGATTTTGAATGCTTTGGACTCTGGGCAAATTACTTTTTTCAGAAATTCTAAAATATTCCATAATTCCCCACGCTGTTTCATTTGAGATGCCGATGTGCCTTATCTTTCCTTCCTTTACTAATCCTGCCATTGCAGTTAAGGTTTCTTCTATTTCCACTGGTTTGTCTTTTGGATCAAATGTAAATGCGCGTTTTCCAAAAAAATTAGTATTTCTATCTGGCCAGTGGATTTGATATAGATCTAAATAATCAGTTTTCAACCGTTTTAAAGAGCCTTCAATTGCTAGCTTTATATTCTTTTTATCAGGTCTAGCAGTCCCGCCTCTCATCCAGGTGTTTTGAGTTTTACTTACAACTTTAGACGCAATAATTAAGTCTTCCCTTTTACCTCTTTTTTTAAGCCAATTTCCTATATATGTTTCCGTTCTTCCAGAAGACTCTTCATGGGGTGGAACTGGGTACACTTCTGCGGTATCTATAAAATTAATCCCCTCAGAAACAGCATAATCTAGCTGTAAATGCGCATCCTTTTCAGTATTCTGCTCTCCCCAATTCATGGAACCTAAACAGATTAAGGAAACTTTAATATCTGTAGTTCCAAGCTTTTTATATTTCATATAACTGTGCCATTATAATATATTAAAAATGAAATGGGTAATTGAATTTTCTTACAACTATTCTTCATGATAGGATTAATGAAGAAAATCAGGGAAACGCTTCTTTAAGTTTAGACAAAAACATTCACTGAAATTATAGGAATTTTGTATTTTTATTAGTTACCTACCGCAGCGTTGTTCCACCTCTTATTGTTGTTCCTCCGCGTATAATTACGTCCGTAATTGGAGTTGTTACCGTAGGATAGTTTTTATATGCATCTAGGGAAGAACCGTCACTATTAAAAACTAAAAGACAATATGTTTGAGAGTCTAACTGATTAGTATTATCAATCAATGAAAAATCAAACAAACCAGCCTGGTTATTACCTAAGGTATTTTGATTATTAGTTATATTTTCAGAACCATCATTCAACCAAGTTTCTATATAATCCTCTAATACTGATGTGTATCCTGTGTCTGTAGGATCATTCCCTGAGGATGAGATAAAAACATTGTTTCCCCCTGAAGAAGGATTCGGGTTAAATGCAATAGGAGTTCCATTGGCAATGGTATCAACTGGGTTAAAATCTCCATCTGAACAATTTCCGCTATTTGGCATGAGGGCATACTCAAGCTGCCAGTCTCCAGAGCCTGCTAGAATGGTGGATCCGGACGGAGAATCTACATCTAACAGTATTCTTAATCTAAATGGCTGATTTGGAGTATTTAATATAATTGATTGTCCTTGAGTTCCTAACGGATTACCTGGATTTGGACTATCTGCATTTTCAAAAAATCTGTACCCTCCCTGAGAGACTGAAATTTGCGGATTAAAAGTAACCTGCAGATTATCGCATGTTCCTCCAGCTCCGTCATATTTTGCAGCGTCATTTGATGCCACAGGAGGATTGTTTACAAGTTCACTCCAGCTACTGTCAAAGGTTCCGCTAGACGCGTTAAAACTTGCAGCTGTATCTGTATAGTTTGTATGATTCGTAACTGTCCTTGTAGACGTTGCAGAGAACGCTGAAACTACCAATACGTCTGGGTTTCCAGGAGTTAAGTTATTGTTTGTATTTTGATGTGCGCCTGTGTTGCACGTTGATGAATTATTAAGTCTATTTCTTTGATCCCTTACAGAACTTATGGAATTACCGGAAAATTCAAGTGCCTGAACCGCAATAACGCCAGAACTTACCGTACTACAAGTTACTGTAGTTGACATACCAACGGGTGCCACCCTATAAAACATGTATATCCTAGGGCCGGAGGAATTATTGTACGCTGTTGTCCAGCCTGTTTGTCCTGAAAAAGAAGAGTTTGTTGTTCTGTAGCATATTTTTAAAACTAAGTGGTTTTGCCCTATAGAATTAGAAAAAGTTGTACTTACAGATGTCCCTGATCCTGTATTATGAGATTCTTGAATGAACTGGAAAATTGAATCCGATGCAATTTTCCACTGGTGCTGATCTTGAAATTTCCCAATTGTTAAAGGTCCCACCAAATATAATTCCGGCGCAACGGGTGGAAAATGTATAGTATAGGAAAGCGAGTATACATGGTCCTTTTCCCAATTAACGTTCCATTTTATTCCCTGTCCATTTTTAGAAGCTACTGTTTCTCCGTTATTTGAGATGTGAGAAATTGTAAATTGTTTTGGGACAAAATCCTCAACTTCACCTTTATAATCTTTGTGAGTTTTTACAGATATATTAACTGGATAATCAACTCTTGGATATATTCTGGTAGGAAATGTTATCCTCTCAATTTCAAAATCCGGCTTTTTAACAGAGACCAAAAAATCATAATCAATCTCGCGTTTCCCAAATATATGCTCTGCTGTCATATGGACTTTATATGCGCCAATATCTTGTGCCATTATGCTTGCAATAAAATCAGGCGTATTTGTAACTGTTCTATCTCCGCATTCTTTGCTTCCAGTAATTGTATTGTTATCTGTTGAAAGTTTGTCAACTTTCCCATTAGGATGAGTTACTTCTAACCAAACTTTTGCAGTATTAAATGTAATTTCCCCTTGAGCAATACACTTAGTGTTCCCATAATCTCCCAACACAGCCATTCCTATTTCTACATTTTCCCCTTGCTGATAAATTCCTTTATTTGTATTAATTGCCATAACACCCCATGAAAAATCCTGCTGCGCAGAGACATTCCCTTCTGGATTTTTTACAACCAAATTAAGCTTATAAAGACCTGGTTTAACCTTATTTTCTATAAGCGGAGTTACATACATCTCATTCTTCTTATCATTAAATTGCATGTCTAATTTAGGGCTGACGTCACCTTTCACATTTGTAAGAATTGCACTTACCATATTTTTCCTCTCAGAGGCATCTGCCCGCCAAAATTTAGTAAAGTTTTCAATTGGTAAATTAAATGTAAATTTTGGAGTATAAGACGCTTTTAAAGTAAATGGCTTATTTTCTTTTTCAATTGAAACTGGAATTTGACTAACCTTTTGGGGTGAATAGTTAAATGCAATTTTAACTCCACTGTCTAGATAATGTATGCTATTAGAAAATGTTACGATGAGTAGTATAAGGATTGAAAAAAATGCGATGAGTGTACTAAGTATAAAAGACCGAGAATACTTATCAAAATGCTTCATTACCCAAAAGCATAATGATTTAGGATGTGAGTTACTTTATTTTTTTATGAGTCAACTGTTGAGCATTTAATTGAGGGTTTAGCTTATATGTTTTGTTTTCATTAATAATGAGCTTTACTGATGCATACTGCATACTTTTTTGGTTTAGCTTTATCATAGTGTCATAAACCTTTCTGCTCTTTTTATCTTTACTGTCTTCGCCAAATCTCTCAAGTAATTCATCCGTTTCCCATCTTTTTTCTGGCTTCTGAAAAAGAGCTTGAAGAAAATAAAATTGGTTAGTTGAGTAAAGAATAGATATTTTTTCATTTCCAATTATAAGGCAGCTGTCTTTTTCATCAAATATAATTTTTAAATTTTTTCTTTTTATAAGCGTTTTGTCTTCACTATTAAACCCAAAGAATATGATAATAAAAACACAAGCAACAAAAAACATTATGCTAGAAAATGCTGTATATTTCCCTAATAATAAGATGTAGCTGGAAAGATTCTGGCCCACTACTAATACACCTACCACTTCTCCCTTTTTATCAACTATTTGATTTGTTTTAATTAAAAAAAACTCATGAGTCTGCTGGTCTCTTACTATCTTAAAATTTTTACTCTTAACTAAAGACTTTAAATAGCTTGAGTCTAAAGAAGTAGGGATTCTATTAAAACTGTTTATGTTAGTAGTTTTTTTTAAGACTATATTATATTTATCAACTATTGTAAAAGATATGTTGTAAGGAATGTCTCTCTCATCCACCTCATTTACTAAAATTAATCCATTTTTAACCTGTGTTTTACCTAATATTTTCTCAAGAGTTACTTTTAATGTTGTGTCAATATTTTCAATTTGATTTTTTTGTGGATTAAGAAATGAAACAGCAACTACTCCTATTATTTTCCCATTATCTACAATAGGTTTTGAGTATACCCGCCTTGAAATATTTGCTGAAGTTAGTGTCTGGATGTTTGTAAATGATAAAAGAAAATTAAAGTCAGACTGGTCTAAGAAACCATGAATGGGGCTTCTTCTATCTAAAATCTCACCATCCGTCTGAATAAGATACAGTGGAAATTTTTCAAGAAGATTGGGGTCTGCATTATATCTAGACAAATCCCATGTTCCATCCTTAAATTTCACATCCTGAAGAATGTTACTGATTCGTGCTTCAATCCTTGAGTGGATCTGATCTTGATATACATCTCCTACAATAAAAATATTGCAAATGAATTGGACCAATAATATGAAAAGTAAAAAGACAGTTTTTTTATTAACTTGCTTTTTCGCTAATACTCCACCCATCAGTTTGTGATTATAATTAAATTAACATCAATTCACAACACAATAACAATGCAATAATTTACTAAAACCCAAAAAAAGATTTAAAATTATGAATATCATTGGAAAAACACTGCTTATTATTCTTGTATCATTTTTTACATATCAACTGCTTTCTTCACCTACACCTTTTATTTTTATAGACAATCTTAATTTACTTATTCATGAAGCAGGTCATTTGATATTCTTCTTTTTTGGACAATTTATAGACGTTCTTGCTGGTTCTGTTTTTCAAATTCTTATTCCCTGTCTTTTCTTTTTTTATTTTTTTAAAAGGAAAGAGTATTTCTCTTTATCATTTGTTTTATTTTGGATAGCGGATAATATTATTAATGTTTCTGTTTACATGAAAGACGCAGTGCCCATGAGCCTTCCGCTTTTAGGAGGAGATAACGTTTTCCATGATTGGAATTACTTATTTACCGTCATGCATCTTCTTCCTATTTCTTTTTTTATAGGTCAAGGGTTTTATATCTTGGGGATTTTGCTATTATTAACAAGTATTATAGGTATGATTTTTTTCACTATTAAAGATTCTAAAGCTCCGCGTATATAATTACGATATAATCAAATTATGAAAATTCCTTTTAATAAACAGGTAAAAATAATTATTTCAGACGTTGATGAAACTATAGCTGATAATTTTATGCCTGCTTCTTCTGAAATGGTCACTGAACTATCTAAGATTCTCATGGAGGGGAAAATTTTGTTTCTGGTTTCCGGTTCAGGCCTCAGAAGCATACAAGAACGAGTAATTAACTTACTACCCAAAAACTTAAGAAAACAAATTCTTATTGCTCACTGCAGCG
>CAZITH010000014.1:0-14300 GCA_964542125.1 uncultured Gammaproteobacteria bacterium
CAGATATGGTGCCTCATAAAGACTTTTTAAAAAAGCTGACTCCCTTTTTTAATGATCCTGAAATAGCCTTTGTACAATCCCCGCAATACTACAAAAATCATGAAAAAAATGAAATTACAAAAGGGGCATGGGAACAACAGAGTTTCTTTTTTGGTCCTATTATGAATCAGAAAAATAAAGTGAACGCAGCATTTATTTGCGGGACAAACGTTCTTATAAGAAGAGCTGCGCTGAATGAGGTAGGCGGAATTGATGAAAAAAATATTGCTGAGGATTTTTTAACTTCACTTTTTATTCATAAAAAGGGATGGAAATCTCACTATGTTTCTGAAGTTTTATGTGAAGGGCTTGCGCCAGAAGATTTACTTTCTTATTATAAGCAGCAGCACCGCTGGGCAAGAGGGTCTTTAGGAGTTTTTTTTACACATAACCCGCTCTTTTCTAGAAAACTTAGCTTTTCAGCAAGAATTCAATATTTACTTTCGTCAATTTTTTATCTAAACGGAGTTGTTGTTCTGATAGATATTACTATGCCGCTTCTTTTCCTCTTTTTCTCTATGCAGCCGGTTAACACATCCACTAGCTCATTTGCACTTTTTTTCATACCGTACATACTTTTAAACCTTTATACTATTTATATTGTCTCAGGGGAATCTATAACGTTTAGAGCAATTTCTTTTACACAGTCCTCTTGGACACTTCAGCTCGCAGCCCTCTTTTCAATCCTCACCGGTAAAAAAACGGCGTTTGCTGTAACATCTAAAAAGCAGCAGCAAGGAAACTTTATTTATCTTTCCTACCCGCATATTTTCTACTGTGTACTTTCTATAATAGGTCTTCTTATTAACATTCCCAAATATACTGATCCTGCTGTTTTTGCAAATAGTGCATGGACAGTTTTTAATATGGTCATGTTTTTACCATTTATTTTAGCGTCATTCCAAACTTCCCCCAAACCAACAATACACTATATGCCCATAAGAAAACTTGAGCACATATGAAATACTTCTCTACCATAGACAATAAAAAAGGCATTACGTTTTTAATTTTTTTTGTAATTGCCTCTCTGACACTCAGTGGATACACGCTTCTTAACGAATCTATTAGACTTGATGAAGCTCAGTCTTTATGGGTTGCAACAAAATCAGTACCAGGAATTATTGCGTACATAGTGCAAGATGTTCATGTACCGTTATATGAAATTCTTTTACATTTCTGGATTTCACTTTTTGGGAATTCAATCTTTACTGCAAGACTATTATCATTTCTGTTTTTTTTACTCTCCCTTCCAGTTCTTTATCTCACCGCTAAAAAATCCAGCAATACACTTATAGCTTTTTTTACCGTTTCTTTATATGCCCTATCTCCCTTTATTCTGTGGTATTCATTTGAAACAAGAATGTATACCCTTCTTACGCTAGTTGCTACGCTCAGTCACTATTATTTTATAACTATGATAAATTCTCGCGGCAGGAAAGGGTATGTAGAATATTTTTTCACCGTTTTATTTGGACTATATACACATTATTTTTTTATTTTGCTTTTGTTCTCTCAGATTCTTTACTTATTTCTGTGGTATTTTACAAAAAATCAAACCCTCAATTCTCAAACCGTCTATGTGGAAAAAAGTAGGAAAAAAATTTTTTTCTATCTATCCCCAGTTTTACTTGCTGGAATGTTTTTTACCCCCTGGCTCATTTATTTTTTCTTTCAGGGGCTAGCGTCTAACTCTCAGCCACTTATCCCTCCAGTAACATCCTTTAATTTGTTTCAGGCAGTCATAAATTTTCTTTTTGGATTTCAAAGTAATATTGCGGTATCAATTTTAGTTTCATTCTGGCCAGTTACTGTAATTCCAATCTTTTTAATATTCTCTAAAAAAAATATTTATATACCTATACGCCATTTGTGGTACTTTATTTTAACAACCGGGCTTCCGCTATTATTAGTATTTGCAATTTCGTTTTTTCGGCCAATTTTTTTAACTCGTTATTTAATTTTTATAACTCCGTCTTTTTTCTTTTTATTTGCTTGGCTGCTTTTTCATATTTCCAAACAAACATCCACAGCGCTTCTTTCTTTTTTTGCTTTATGTATGTTCTTATCTATGTTTTACCAAAACATTTCCCACAACACTCCTGTGAAAGAAAACTATGAAGCGGTTTCTAGTTATCTAGAAAAAAAAGCTTCATCAAATGACGTAATTGCCATAACGTCTCCGTTCACAATTTATCCTTTTGAGTACTACTATGAAGGAACTAGCTCTATAGTTACCATACCAGAATGGAATGTGTATCAGTCTGGAAGTATTCCACCATATTCACAAAACAAACTTGCAGACAACATAGAAAATTATTCTAAGGTATATGACAATATTTTTGTCGTGTTGTCATATGATCAAGGCTATGAGGAAAATATTAAAAGATATATGGATACTCATTTTCAAAGACTTACGCTTAAAAAATTTTCTCCAGGACTAGAACTCAGAGAATATAAATTACGCTATTAAATTCTAGTTTCTAAAAATGCATTCATGTATACTGAAAACATGAAGGGTGTAAAAACACTTGTTCTTTTTTTGTTATTTTTATTTATTGGTCTTATTTTTGCAGAATTTATCCAAATTACATTTAGCCTGGTTGGCATAATCGGAACTCATATCTCACTCCTACTTTCTTTTTTAATTACAAGAATATTTTTCAGCTTGTTTACAAAGAACAAACTTCACAACTTCTTTACAAAAAAGATAATTTTTCAAGCACTTCTTTATTTCTCCATAATGGAAATAGGAATAATCTTGTTTTTCCCAATAGACAACACTTTTATCCCAGAAGAATTATTATCAAAAGCAAACATAGCAATGAAAGTGGAAGAAAAAGAATGCCCTGAATTACCCCAGTATTACTCAGCTGCCAGTATGTTGTTTAAAAACCAAGTAAACCTTTCCAAGGTAAAGCTCATCCATGGAGGATCTGCTGAGACTTTAAGATATCTCAATCCAAAACGAGTCGTAATTATGACAGACAATAATACTATTTACCTGCGCAAGGGAAGATGCATGTTTACCTCCACCTTCATTCATGAAATTGCGCATGTTTTTCAATTTCAAAAAGGGTTATTGTATGGTCCTCGTGCGTTTTTTTCAATTATCCGCTGGTTATATTATCAAATGGTAAATCCAAATGTTTTATATAATTACGGAGGAAAAAATGGACTCTTAAAAGCATATCAGAGCAATAGGGGGATAAGCTATTTTGGTATAGAACAACAAGCGCAAATTGTAGAAAACTACTATAATTCCATCATCTATAAATATGACGATGACGGAAAGTATATTGATGAAAATTATAATTTTTTACTTAAATACTATTTTGAAAAATTTTTGGAACAAGGAAGTCATTGACTTCATCACCTATGCCTTCTATGATTAGCTTATGAACTTTTTTTCAACAGTTAAAAATAGTATTTATTCTCCAGAGTTTTATAAAGGAGTTACTCAACGTTCTCTTTTCTCTGCAATTTTATATTTTCTGCTTTTATCAGTTCTTGTAACAATTATTCAATCTATAAACCCAATTGTTAGTTTTGTAACTGTAGGAGAAAGGGAGGTTCAAAAATTTGTTTCTTCCACAGTAAATTCATATCCGCAAGAATTGGAAGTAAAAATCCAAAATGGAAAAGTAATTTCAAACGTTACTGAACCATATTTTATTCCAATTCCAGCATATATGGACTCTGGAGCAAAGTCAGAATATAGAAACATTGCAGTAATAGACACAAAAACTCCTTTTTCTGCTTCTCAATTTAACACGTATAAAACACTGGCATGGGTTTCTTCTGATACAGTTTTTATTTTGGGAGACAATAAGGGACAAATAAAAACAATAGATCTTTCAAAAACATCAGATTTTAAAATAAATAAGACAATAATTAATTCTTTTGTTCAGAAATTCTCTCCACTTCTAAAACTCTTAACACCCATTGTTGTTATTTTTGTATTCTTTGGGATCCTCTTTCTTCATCTTTTAAGATTTGTATATCTTTTCTTTCTTGCTTTACTTTTAAAGCTGTTATTTAATCTTCTAAAACAGCCAAAATCTTATGGAGATTCTTATAAAATTGGCCTCTATGCTATGACAACAGCAACTATCTTTGGACTGCTGTTAGGCTTTGTACATTTTCCTGGAATCCCTCTTTCATTTACCGTTATCACAATCATAATGGTTGCACTTAATTTTCCCTCAAGTAAAATAAAACCCCCTGTTAAAAAACTTAAATAAATAAAGCCACTTCTTAGAAAATAAGTGTTACAATTAGCATTGTGCTTCCACCATTATTAAAGGAGAGAAAGAGATTATTTTTTGCTCTTGCAGTCTTTATATCCTTTGTATTTTCTATAGCATATTCTACGCTAGCCATTGTAAGGCATAATCACTTTCAGTCTTTTGGATATGATTTGGGAATAAATGATCAAACTGTTTGGAGATACAGCAGGTTTGAAGCCCCTGTTACCACAATTGACCCATTTCCTGACAGATCAAAATTATATGAGCATGTTGAGCTAGTGTATGCGCTTATTTCCCCAATTTACTGGATTTGGAATACCAGAAGAATGCTTCTTCTGTTTACATCACTTTTTGTTTGTGTAGGAGCAATTCCTATATACCTTCTTGCAAGAAATAGAAAGCTTTCTTATAAACACTCCTTTGCAATTCTCTTTTCATACCTTGCCTTTTTTGGAATTCAAAACGCCATATGGTTTGACGTACACAGTGTATGTTATGGAACCACATTTCTTGCATTCTTATTTTACTTTTTGGAAACTAAAAAAAATAAAACTGCATTTATTTTTTTCATCCTTGCGGTAACCTCAAAAGAAAACTTTGCTTTCATAACTTTTTTTATTGCCCTTATATATTTTATAAGGTGGAAAAATAAATTTAGTATACTTTTAATGGCATGCTCCTTAGTTTATTCAGTTTTTATTTTCTTTATCTATTTTCCATACATTATTCATTTTCCATATTTATATGCAAACAAAGATGGCCTTTTGTCTAATCTAAATCCTTTAAGTTTTTTTAATACAACTGAAAAATTAGTAACTTTATTTTATACATTTTTTTCTTTTGGATTTCTTCCCATCCTTACTCCTCTTGCGTTTATTCCCGCTGCTGCAGACCTTGCGACATATTTTATGATAGGCAGTGATTTACCAGGTGCACAAGGTCTATATATGCATTATAGAATTACACTGGCACCTCTTCTTGCATGGGCTACAATTCTCACATTATCAAAATATAAATTTCTCAGATCAAATTATGTGGCTATTTATTTAATTTTTTGCACTCTCTTAGTTCAGTACACGCTTCACTTACCGCTCAGTTATTTATCTAAAGAGTGGTTTTGGAAAGAGTCTAAAAGCGTAAAAAACATACAAGATGTTATAAGAGAATACCTTCCAGAAAACGCTTCAGTAGCTGCTCAAAATAATATTGTTCCACATATAAGCCACAGAGATAAAATATATTCAGTATATCCTACGAAAAAACATTTTGATAAAAATTCTCCTTGTGGAAAACCAGACTGTAACTGGATGGTTTGGTATGACTCCCCAGAGTTTTTACTGGTTGATACTTCAAATGATTGGGACATTAGGCATCTTCTTGCAAATCATGAAGACTTTGTAGACGGCCTAAAAAACCTTGAAAAAGAAAGCGTGATCACAAAAAATAAAGATGAAAATACAACCAGACTTTATAGGGTAAACAAAAAGCCTTGAACTTGTTTTTTTTCTATGCCATACTGAATTTATGGATGATGCTTCTTTTTCCCAACCTCCACGCTCTGTGTTTGCCGACAAAAAAATGATTTTTATGTTAGCAGGCGGAGGACTTCTTGTTTTATTTTTTGTAGTCTTAATGATAGTAAGTTTTGCTCCCCAACAATCAGTAAAAAAAACAGAAATAACACCCACCCCAGAACCTCTAAAACCAGTTAGTGATGTATATAAAATTGAGTCGGGAAAAACTAAATTTACAGATACTAAATATGCACAATTTTCCCATAAAATTTTTCCTGAAGAATCAGCTGAGGATCAGCAAATATTAAAAGATTTTATAATCACAAAAACTCTAAATACTGACGGCTCAACTCGCATTAAACTTATTGTTCCAGATAAAGGCTATGCCCCAATTCAGATAACTGTGCCAAAAGGCGCAAATGCATATGTCTATGTTCCTAAGCCTATTGAAGACTATGGTGATGTAGGGATATTATTAACTGATAGAAACGGAAATATTTTAGAACATTAATTATGAAAAAAACTCAACTGCTTCCTGCTTCAATTTTGGTTTTATCTTTAATTATTCTTAACGTTCTTTCAGGTATAATTTTTATCAATTCCCGTAGAGAAAACTCGTCTCATGTAGCAAGCTATAAATATGTACCAGATCTAGATAATCAAGATCAAGATTCAAAAGATTCTCTTCAGCTAAAAATTATAAAATTTAAAACTATACCTATAGGAAATGATTGCAATACAAATCAGCTGCAATCTACCAGAGAATCCAGCGTGGCGTGGGCTCTTTCTCCTGGCCCTGATGAAAACATAGGAGCAGGTGGAAAAATTAAACTCTGGTATACTGACGAATTACCTCTTACCCTTGGAAAAGGAAATGTTTCACCTTATGATCCTTCTAACCATATCATAAATCCTAATGTAGGAGATGAATCAGCCCGTGACATAAATAATTTTCCATATTTCCCCTCACTTTTTATAACGGATGTTACCAGTAACCCCTCTGACACCTCAGGAGATGCAGAAAATGGAGGAACTCCCCATAAACCAGATGAAATTTGGGGAACCTGGAAAGCTGCCGGAGGATACGGCTCAAGCGTTCCACCGAATAAACAGGATCTTCCTTCAGGAGCTGACCCATTTCCTGCGGAGTCTAACCTTAAATTTAAAGACGGCACAATAATTTCTGTAGCCTTAGGACAAAATTATGGCTCTGAAATCATCTGGCAAGTAGATAATTTAGGGTTAACTTCAGGGCATACATACCGTGTGCAATTTATCGTTCATGATGGGGATTTTGAAGGCGATATAGGTGAAGGCTGCACCACAATTAAACTATAAAAATTGATTTTCCGCTCTATTTTTGTTTTAATTTCTCTGGATGGAAGCTGACCGCAATAACAATCAGGAATTAGAACAGCATCAGAAAGATTCTTTTTCTCTTTTTGGAAAGATATTATCCGTAATAATTATTCTAGCCTTTTTATTAGGGGGAGGATATTTTTGGGGCAAAAATTTTAATGGAAACATCAAGGTCCCTCCTCCAAAGCAAGGAGAAGGTGCCCCAATTGAGACGCTAACGGCAGCTCCAACAGTTTCAACAATAAATCCCGAAGCATCAGGATCTGCTGTTCAAAAAAATACACAGAAAAAAGTTTCAGGAGGTCTTTCAGACTCTACTGCATTCAAACCATATACAATCTCACTTCCTTCTGGATGGGTTCAAGCAAAAGAAGGAGACGGCAGAACATCTGATAAGCTCATAATTTCTCATGGAATGTACTCAGTAACCATATACCAAGCAGCATTTGGAGGCGAAGGATGCAGATATTCAGGGCAGCCTCCCATAGAATTTTCACAAAATTTCTCAAACTACACAGAAATAATCTCAACTTACACCTATAGAAGGAGCTGGAACAAACCGCTTGGAAACACAAACTCTTATACGGTGTGTCAAAAAGGATCTGACGGATCTTTTGGAAGTATAGGCACATTTGGGGCAATTAGTGCAAAATCACCTGAACCCGCCGACCCTGCGTCCATGAAGGAAATAGATGCAATAATTGCATCCATTACCGCACGGTAAGCACCTTATCTCATAGAGAAAGGGTTTGCCTCAACACTATTTGTATTTTATATTTTGACAAATTCTTTTAAATTATTTATGCTTTTAGTATGAGTAAAAAAGTCTTAAAAAAAGCTAAAAAATCAAAGGTTGTAAAACATAAAAAACATGTTTCCAAATCCAGATATTTCGTGTATGGAATAGCTTTTTTTGTTTTCTTTGCCCTCTCTTTTATTATTATTGCGGCAACATTAAAACCGCTTATCCCCTAAACTTCTGAATTTTATAAGAAAAAACCGCAAGACGCGAGAAATGTAAAGTCTATTTTTTATTTCGAGGTTTTTTATTAGACTGAACCAATGGATCAGTTAATTTAGGCGTCTTATAATGAAACTTCCTCAATAACTTTACCATAGTCTGAGATCTTTCAATTAAAAGAGCTGAAACCGCAAACCCGCCTAAAGCTGTAAATATAAACCAGAACAATCCTCTTCCTAAATTAAAATCTGGCCTGAAATAAAAGTAAAGAATTATGTGGTATATAAAAAATATTGCATATACTAACTCCACAAACATCTCAAATCTAGGATATTTCACATCAAACTCATCATCAGTCAACATAATCCACGTATGTACCACTACCCCTCCTAAAAATCCTAAAGTTAAAGCTGCATAAAAAATCCAACCTCCGGCGTGTGTTACATTAAATGGTATAAAAACGTTCACGGTAGAAATAATTGAAACTAATAAAATTCCCACTACATACAAAACCACATGAGACGTAATAAGATGGAAAAACTCTGAGTGCTGAAAAATATCATAAAACGGGTCTCTTAACCTTTTTAGCTCAAAGCTTTTTGTAAGACTGTGAATTACTTGAAAAGCAAAGAAATATAGAAATATTACGGTAAACGCTGTATCGGCAATGAAAATATCGGTGACAGATAAGTGAAGATTTAATTCTGCAACCAAGAAGACAAATAAAAAGCTTTTAAACCATACATAAATTATGGGAGTCAGTATAAAAGCATACACAAATTGGACCAAATCAAATTTTAATATCTCCCGTTTTCCGGTGTGCTGGTATAAATATAAACCTGAAAGAAGCGCAAGGAATGGCACCAAAAAAATTATGAGCGTGAACATATAAATTCTAAGTAATCATACCACGGGATCATCTTTGAAGCAAGGAGCCTGGAAAACCTAAATTTTCTGGAACATTACTACTTCACGTATTACAAAATCATGCTTGCCGCCTACCAGAATAGTTCCCCGTTTTTGGTCTGATAATCTTATTTGAGAAAATCCAATCTTTTTAATCTCTTCTAGAATTTCCATATAATTTAGAAACTCTCTCTGAGTAAATACTGGAAGAATCATAACAACTATACCATTCTGCTTTAAAATTTTCCTAAATTCCGTAAACGCAGAAAGATACAAATTTCTCAGCTCATACCGTGTGCTTCTTAATTTTTCTGAGTAGATTTCTCCATGTAGTGTTGGGCCTAAATAAGGCTCAGTTACAACCGCGGAAACTGAATTTTCTAAAATATCATCTGAGACTTTTCTTACGTCAAACTGTTTTATGTTTAGTTTTGCGTGAAAATGAGTGTTGTCTTTTAGCCAGGATAGATTTTCCAGTGAGTCTCTTATTGCCTTATCTGACCCGTCCCGCCCTAGAATATTTTTATACCCTAAAAGCACTGCCTCTTGAATAACTGTACCGCTTCCGCAAAACGGATCTAATAAAACCTCTTCTGTTTTTATCCCAGAAAGATTCACCATCATACGCGCGAGCTTTGGTGGCATAACCCCAGACTTCATGTCTCTTACTGGTCTTCCGTAATCACGTTTACTAAACGCTTCATACTCCTGAACACATAACGTTTTTCCTATATATACCCCATCTTGAGCTGCGATAAATAAAATTTCCGCACCCTTTTTAATAAGCTTATTTTTATCTACTGTCACAGATGACAGGCTCTTTTCTTTACTAAACGCAAACCTAGAAGAAATATCTTTTTCTTCTAATAGCGCTTTTATCCCCTTTGAAATAACGTTTACTTGTGAATATAAATTATCCGCAGTGTTTTTATCTCCGCCATCATAAATGCTAATTCCAAACTGTACTTTACCTTTATATTCTGCAAATATTTTCTGAGTTAAAAGGTCTATACTGATCACCTCAGTTAATTGTTCTTTATTAGCTATAGCAATAACTGTTCCAATTTTTACCGTTCCGCCCAGGGTTTTATTTAAGAGATGAATATCTATAGCGTCTGATTCTAAAATATAAACTTCTGAAGATCTAACAAGAGGGATAAAATTCCAAACAAAACGTTTAAAGACTGCGTTTATTTCTGCAATAGAAAGCTCAGGCGTTCTTCCTAGTATAAAAATGTATTTCTCTTTCACTGTAATTAATTATCTCACAGAAAACTCCATCCATCTAACTTTCTGTGTACTGCATACTATTATTCCGGTTTTCTGCGCATGCTTATTTTATTCAGTGCATCTATTTGTTCCTGCGTAAAGCCTCTTTCTAATAATTGCTTTTCCTGATCTTGTTTAGTTCCGGAAAGAAATTTGTACTCTTCTAATTGTGGGGCGCTTAATAACTTCTGTTCTGGCTTTTTAGTTCTCTGGGGCGGGAATATTTCTTGAATATCACCCATACCTCCTGTTAATTTCAAAAATTCAGCTGCAAGCGGTCTCCAGTCTGATGCTTGATTGCGCAGCATAGATAATAAATCTCCCTGCTCTGTTACAAAATGTTTGAGTGCATCCGGCCATACATCCATGTTGAAAAATACAGATGAGAACGTAGGATCTTTAGCAATAATTCTTTTTAATTGAGACAGTTTTTCTTCCGGAAGTTTTTCCGATTTCAATTTTTGCCCTTCAATTTTATAAGGATCCAAAACCGTACCTCTTGTGTTGTCATTAAATACATCTATAACTGTACCCATCTTAAATTCTCCATCCTCAACCGTATGAAACATCTCTAAAAGAATTCCGGAAAAAGTTATACTAACAAAATCATCTTGCGCAGCATTCCACACTCTTTTTTGCACTTCTGGAGTTAAACCTTCATCCGGATGGACAAGTAAATTATTTTTTGTTTGAATACTTTGCCGGGAAGATGAGATGAGCTTATGAACTAACCACGGCAAAGCGGATAAAGACGCCTTCTCATTCTGCATTTCTGTTTTTAACCTGAATGCAGCTTCTGGTGTTGGAAGATTCTTCTTAAAAAACTCAGCAGATCCCGCCATGGCTGGATTATACAAAAATTTATACAATAGTACAAAACTAACAGATAAAATGATAGTATGTGTTGTGAAGTTTTTACTCAATCTCTCTTTTGAAACTCCTTTTTGGGATAGTAATAATCTTGTTTGCGGAATAGATGAAGTGGGACGCGGCGCGTTTGCAGGACCTTTAGTTGCAGCAGGCTTGGTTCTCCAACCTATAAAAGATTTAGATAAAATTTCCAAGCTTTTATCATTAAAAATAAATGATTCAAAACTATTATCTGAGAAAAAAAGACGTGAAGTCCTAGAAAATGCAAAGGATTTTATTCTGTTTTCCCATGTCGAATTTATTCCTATTGAGGTAATAAATAAAGAAGGAATAGGTTTTGCAAATAAAATGGGCTTTTTAAATGTTGCACATGCTATTCAAAATCTTGCAAAAAATGCCTCCATGTTTTTCCTCACTGATGCATTTAAAATCCCTCACGTTCCCCAAGATAAACAAAAAAATATTATTAGGGGTGACTCTACATCTATTTCCATAGCGCTTGCAAGCATTCTTGCTAAAACAGAACGTGATAATTATATGAAAAAATTAGCAGATGAATTTTCACTGTATGGATTTGAAAAACACAAAGGGTATGGAACTTTACACCACAGAGAAATGATTTTAAAATATGGCGCATCTATTCACCACAGAACAGATTTTATTGCAAGCTATATTTCATAAAAGGTACTATTTTGGTATTATTAAGTGTGATAAAAAAGCTTCTCCCAGAAAAAAAACGTGATAGAATTCTTCTCTTTTTAGGGATTTCTTTGGTACTTCTTGCGTTATTTTATATCTTTTCTTTTTACGTTAAGGGCGGAAGATTTAAAACGTTTGATTTTGATATGACAGTAAGACTCTCTGATAAAACCCCTAAAAAATTTGACCCTTATTTTTCTTTTTTAAGCCTTACTGGAAGTTTTGAAATTACCATAGTTATTCTTTTTGTATTGTTAATACTGAGAAAAAAAATTCTTGGCTTTTTAGTTATTGGCATTTTTGGGTTTGCGCACTTTGTTGAGCTTTTTGGAAAATCGTTTTTACACCACCCGCCTCCTCCTTTTATGTTTTTTAGATATGATTTAGGGTTTCAATTTCCCACGTCTTACGTTCAAACCGGAAATTCATACCCATCAGGACATGCTATGCGCATGATTTTCTTAGTGATTATTGCGGTGTGGATAATTTTACACATGAAAAAAATAAACATACAGACTAAATACATGTCTATAATTCCAATTTGTATGTATGCGTTTCTTATGCTTTTATCCCGAGTGGTTTTAGGTGAACACTGGACAAGTGATGTTATAGGTGGAAGTATTTTGGGAGCTTCTTTTGGAATCTTATCCCTCATTTTTCTCTAGATTTTCAACCTCTTGTAGGATTTCGTGAAGCAAAACCGCAAGAGAAAGAGAGATCATAGTACCGGAGTTTTGAGTAAAACGAAAAACGAGGAACGCAAGACTCATCTCTGATGAGGATTTAGGATCGGACTGAGCGCAAGCGAAGGAGAACCGCAAGGTTCTTGAGCGAAGCGAAAGACTACTTTTTGAGTTTACGAAAAAAGGAAGGTTCCGAGGCGAAGCCGAGTGGTTCTTTAGACTAAGTCACAAACTTGTTTATTTTAACTTTTCAATCTCCTTTAGGACCGGAGCGAATGAAATGAGCGAGGACCGCAAAGAGAAGAAAAACTCTATTTGAGTTTTTCAACCTCTTTATGTTCCTGCACCTTTTTACATTTTCTGCAGAACTTCTTTAATTTAAGTTTTTCCGGTGTATTGAGCTTATTTCTGCTTGTAATGTAATTTCTTGATTTACATACAGTACAAGTAAGTCCTAATTTTAGCACCGCACCTGTTTTTTTCTTTGCCATTTTTTTAGAATAAAAAAATATGTTGAGGCTCATGTCTTAAACATGAGTTGAACATATAGGAGATATTATACAAAAATTAGCCTGAGATTACAATTAGTTTATGTCTCATAACTTCACCGCACATATTGGAGACAAATCTCTTATTTGAGTTACCCTAAATGTGAACATTTTGTAGCAGACAGTAATTTTCCATCAATTCTACCATTTCTCATGACAGATTCTTAGAGAAATGACAAATTATGCGAATCATATTTAATTGATTTGATAATATATATGCATAAAAATGATAAAAAAATATCTATATTTTAAAACTCTGAAATTGGGAAGGTTTTTTTACTCATCACAGCTATTTTCCCATCCGTTTTTCTCACTTTTGCTGAAATGAAGACAGAATCCCCTACAACTAACACCTGAAAAATTTCTTTGTCTGAAATTTGAATAGAAGAAATGTTCGTTTTAAGAAATCTAAGGCTTGTTCTTTACCAGATGAAGAATCGAGAAGTTCTAAAGTAAAAGCCGAGGTAATTTTCTGCAAATCCATACTGTTAAATACAAAGAACACGTGAGCCTCGAGGGGGAATCGGACCCCCGGCCTAGATCTTACCAAGATCTCGCTCTACCACTGAGCCATCGAGGCATACTGTAGCTTTTCTGCCAAGAAATCGCTTTCCACGCCTGTCTTCGCTACGCTTGCAGGCGAACTCATGCACTACATGCATTCCGTTCCACTGAGCCATGAGGGCAACTATAAACAAGGGACAGGGAAATTAAGTGTTAATCAACACTTTTTTGTGCCAAGACCAGGATTTGCACCCAGGATACCAAACGGGCGACAGATTTTAGGAGCGCAGTAAAACGAGCACCGCAAATCTGCTTCAAAACCTAAGAACTTAACACTTCTTTGGTGCCGAGACCAGGATTTGCACCTGGGTAGCCCAGACGGGCGACAGATTTACAGTCTGTTGCGATTGACTACTCCGCCATCCCGGCAATGTATTGTTCGGGATTGGGAGCAATCTGCAAAGCAGATATCCCGCCATCCCGGCAAACAGAATCTTATTTTACTAAATATTACCTCAAATTGGAAGAAAATTTTACCTGTCCCTTGTATCTGTGTCTTCTGATTTGATTTACTTAATATATGCGCGTATTCTTGTCTAAAAGACTCCTACCTATATATATACTCATTCTGGGTGCTTTATTCTTTTTTGATCCAGCTCCAATCCAAGCCTCAAATCTTACTTCGGCACAAATAAGATTAG
>CAZITH010000015.1:0-13504 GCA_964542125.1 uncultured Gammaproteobacteria bacterium
CGGGGTGTGTTTTTTTAATTTTGAGAATTGCAGCATGGACTACGTCTACTCTGAGAACCATTCCTGCACCTCCGCCATATGGTTTGTCATCCACTGACTTGTGTGCTCCTATTCCAAAGTCCCTCAGATTTACCAGATCAATTGTGATAACTCCCTTTTTCTGGGCTCGTCCTAAGATTGAAGAATTTAAAACCGGAGAAAATATTTCAGGAAAAAGTGTGACTACTGAGATGTGCATATGGGGAAGTAATTAGAGAATAGTAACTAGTGATTAGGTAAATAGAAATTAGTAACTAGTTGTTTATAGGTGTACACTTCTTATCTAGTTCCTAGTTCCTACTCACTAATCTGTATATCTACTTTAACGTTTTCTTTTACAGCTCTCACTTTTAAAATATTTTTCAAAGCATTTATGGTTTTGCCATTTTTGCCTATAACTCTACCTATTTGATCCTGAGGTGCTGTAATTTTGTAAGTAATAAATCCGTCCTGCTCTTCTTCCGTCACTGAAAATTCACCTTCTATAATTCCTTCGAGCATATATGTAAGTAGGTCCTGCATAATCTTTATTTTTGCGAAAAAATTTTGTTCCTTTTAAGTATAAATGTTATCCCCAAAATGAAAGAGCAAAAAAAAGACAAAGGCTTAGCCCGAAGTCTTTATTCTAAAATTTTTCTGACACTTGGAGAAAGCTGTGCGCCTTTAGACATCCAGTAATTAATTTTCTCTACATTCACTTCTTTAGAGACACTGTTTCCCGCTCTTTTCTCATAGTATCCTAATACCTCTACAGGACGTCCTTCTCTGCGCTCTCTTTTTTCTAAAAGCACAATTTTATACTTGCGCTCTCCGCGTCTTCCGTTATTTGAGAATCTAATCATTAACGACATGTGCTTATTTTACCAAAATAAGCAGAAACTAGCAAATAGGAACTGTTACCTTATGGCTCTACCTCTCTTACGGTTTTATAGGGGATTTTGTAAAAGTCTGTAAGCTGGAATAGGAAATCTGCCCGCGGAGATACATAATATGCCGGCTGGGTGAGGTTTGAGGAGCATAGATTTCTGTTATTAATTATTTTACCTCCAGAGCCTGAGGTTGCTGCGAAAGGATGTAATGAGTTAGCAATGAGTGCTCCTCCTATATTTAATCTTAGGTCTGAAGTGGGACACACATTTCCACCGCTTAATATAATATTCCCTTCTGCTGTGTAATAACCATCCACATTAGTTGCAGTGGAGCTTAAAGAGGCGGTTCCTACGTTAGATGCAAAGGTCAAATTTCCCTTTACAGCTAATACAAATAAGTTGTTCTGTCCAGCGGGAACTGAAATAGGCCCGTTTATAGTTGCATTGCCTTTTACTAATAGTACTATGTGTTTCCCGCCGGTTATGCCGCTAGAAGCAGTAATAGTAAGGTTTCCGTCAGTTTGATAGACATTGGAAGAAAGCGTAGACAGATCTACAGAAGACCCAGAAATGTTATTTGGAGTAAGTAATTGACGCTGGCGGGCCCTACTTACATAAAACGTGTAAGACATAGAGCCCAGACCGTTTTTAAAGTCGCTGTTGTATGCGTATTCTTGATTAACCTGCCAGTTTTGGGATAGAGAAAATGTTCCAGACCATAAGTTGACATTTCCGGTAGATGAGGCAAAAAGAGACTTGTCAGACGCAGACGCTTTTTGTCCGCGCGGAACTTTATTAGATAAATCCGGGAAGCGCACATCTCCTGTATCTACTTGAAACCACGGACCCTGACTGGTTACTAAAAATGTTACATTTCTATTTGCAGTGGGTGAATTTGTATTAGTGTAAGGGAAGGTATAAGAAGTTTGTGCTGAGTATGTAGTGCCGTTACAAATCCCAATTACAGGATATATCACTCCTGAGAGAGTTAAGAAAGCTGCAGATCCGCAAATGGGAGCATACGAAAGATTGGAATAAGCACCCCCAGAAATAGAAACCGCGCTTGCTGGAGGCGTGCTTCCGTTATATGCCGATACCTGTCCACTGCCGGTGTAAGCAGTTCCGCCTAATGCAGCTAAAGATGAACAGTCTGTAGTAGTTGGATCAACAACTACATTACCGTTAAATGTTGTTGTGCAGGTGTTTAAGGCGTACCTAAAGAATATGTCTGCATAATTTCCGTTAGAGGGCAGATTTACAACTACAGGGTTTGTGCTGGAGTAACTGCTGTGCGTTGTACAGTTTACGCAGGTAGAGGAAGTGACTATGTAGTTTGCTGGTACTGCTGCTCTAACGGTGTATGATCCAGTAGGTAAAAGGTTTGACCAGAAAATGCTGTTACTTTGGGAAACCGGTGGATTTGAGTTAATAGTTACACTCTGCCCTATGTTTAATGCCAGGTCATTTCCGTTTGCATCTACAAAGTGTCCTTGGATAGTAACCCGTGGAACTGTTGTTGGTGTGGGATTTAAGCAGGTTCCAGTACCACCGTTACATATAAGCCCTGCGCAGCATCCTGTAGAGCAGGACTGCCCGTATGTTCTACATGCAGGAGGTACGGTAGGCGGGACAGTAGGTACTCGGCATATACCGCCTATACATGAGCCTGAAGTGCAGCATCCGCTTACCGCACAAGAAGTGCCCAAAGAACCGCAGGACGGAGGACCTGTGGGAGTAGGTCCTGAGCCTACGCAAGTATAGCAGTATGGTCTTACATTATCACAGTTACTATATTTAGATGATCCATCTGCATTTGCGCCTACCCCATTCCACTGCCATGTACCTGACCCGCCGCCGGCAGGGGTACAAGCTGTGCCTCCTATACCGCTTCCAGAACTGTCTGTGCATGACCCATTACAAAATGAGGAATTTGGTGTAGGCGTGGGAGTGAAAGTAGGTGTTGGGCTGCCTCCGCCGCTGCATGAAGTAGGAAGATCTATTCTGTATTCACCATTGGGATCAGGGGTACATCCTCCACTATTACATGCGTCTATATTGTAGTAAATATGGCCTCCTACACTAAAGTTTTGGATAGTTTGTCCTGAGGAAATCTGTACGGTTTGGCCGGGAGGCGTAGGATTTCCGGGTACAGAATCTGGGTTATAGCGTACCTGGTGGTAAGTTGCTCCAGATCCTGGGATAAAGCTGAACGTAACATCTACCATACCGCCAGCATTACAGACTCCTGCGCTAGCTGATGTAGTATTTTGCGGCGGTCCAGGAAAAGCAACTGGACAGGTAGTTACACCAGGAGAGGTGGAATATGATCCAGCTGGACAAACTCCTTCCCAAGGTGGATTAGTTGTATCGTTTGCTACCTGAACACAGACTCCTGATGCAACTCCTCCAGAAGGATCACAACAAACTTTGTAAGGAGACGAAGAATATGATCCATCACAGTAGCCAGCACGTAAGTAAGGTCCATCACTTGGGATGCATTTATCAGCTGTAGAATAGACTGGACTTGTTCCAGTTGAGGTAAAATAAGGAATGCACACTCCTAAGCTTTCCAGCGATATGTTTGTGGCGCAGCCATCATAGTTATATTTGGTCCATGCTGATCCATCAGGGCATGCAAGCGGACCACAATGTGTAACATTTACCGCCTCATCATTCCAGCAGCTTGCATAAGGAGCACAAAAAGACGTATCAGGGCAGGAAAAATATGAAACGCTTGCTGAAAGTGGTGTGTTTGAAAAAACTGGAGGACTTGCAATAGATGACGCATTTGTCCTGCTTGCAAATAGAAGATTTAAAAAAAATAAGAAAAGAAGTAAGCTTGAAAATTTTAAAAATAGATTGCAATAGTGCACCTCAGCTTTGATTAGAAAGATTTTCATTTATTAATTTAGAGTTTTGAATATTTTTTTGAGCTCTGTGACAGAATTTTCATTTTTTGAATAAATAATAAAAAGTAGATTATATTTGTCTAAATTTTTTATTCCAGAGTTTTTTATTTTGCCAATTTTTTCTCCCTTGTTAATATTTGCAGTTGCTGTTGTGTTCCGTAGAATGTCTCCCACGAGGCTATAATTTTTTTGATCAGGATCTTGTTCACTGTTTAGTATAAGTAGTGCCGTGCCTTTGAGTTTGTTTGAATTATCGAGTATGGCATATGCTAGATGACCCTTTGAAGGTGAGAAAACGTTTACGTTTTCTGGAATGACAAATCCTACGCCAGTAATAGATTTACCTGACTGATCTTTCCATTTAACTAGTGTTCCCTTATTGCAGTATTCCTCAGGGAGTATAAGGCACGAGCTTTGTTTTTCTTGTTGGCTGGATGCGTCTGAATAGATGGGTCTAGATTGTTTTTTTGAAATTCCTAGATTCACGACATAAACTATCAAAGAAATTAGGACAAGTATGAAAACCAACAAAAGAAGGTACTTCTTCACATATATAATTCTGAAGAGTTTATTGCGTAATGTCAATAACTTCTTACGCTATTTTAATGGGGTACTGGAAAAAACGGGATTTCCAATTGCAGAACTTGCAGAGGTGTTAAGGTTAACTGTTTTTATTGGCTTATTTAAGGTGCCTGGAAAAAGTTCGTTTATTAGGTTTTCATCAGCAGTGGCGCCATTTTTTAATGAAATTATTAAATTATATCCTGAGTTGTTGATTCCAGTGGATCCCGCTCTTCCTAAAATATTCCCTTTCGTTGTGGTAGGTGCATTTGTGTTTTCTAATTGAAGATCTCCTATGAAGGCATCTAAAATATTTGGATTATTTTTATCAGATACTCCAATGAGTTGTCCTTTAAAAAGGCCTTGTTGTCCATAGTCAACCTTGAGTATTTGGCCTGAAATAGGAGCATAAAATTCCGTTCCTGGTGGAAGATTAAAACCGAGCCCTTTGTCTTTCTTTCCCTGCTGATTCGTCCATTCTATAAGTTCAGCCTGTGAACAGAATTTTTCTGGTAAAACTTGGCATGGTACATCTGTTTTTACCTCAGGGGTTGGGGTGTTGGTTGGTTTTGGTGCTTCTGTGGGAGATGCAGTGGCAGCTGTGGTAGCAGGTGTTTTTGAAGCATCAGGAATAACAACCTGTTTTCCATCTGGTGTGGTAAGTTGCGGAGGCGTAGAATCCGTTTTACCGTTAATAGTAAGAGTTGCTGAGCTTTTCTGATCTGAATCACTGGATGTGGCCTCATATGCTAATGCTGCTGCGCCTGTTAAAGCTGCCGTTGCTGCGGCTCCTATTGCAATTTTTTTAATTGCAGTTGATTTCTTAGGTTCTTTGTGGGTAAGCCCTGTTTCTGTATAAGCTATAGGAGTTTTATTTGTTTCTCCAGCAGCGCCTTGATTTGCAGTGTAGTCAATTATAGGCTCTGCGTTTGTTCTCATGGCATTTAACCTGCTTCTGAGATCAGTTGTTTCCTGAAAGGTAAGAGGATCATATGGATTTGGAATTTCACTTGTTGATTTTATTGTAAGATCAGGTAGAGGTTTATCTCTTCCAATTACTCTCAAAAACCAGCTTTTCCTTGGTTTTTCCTGTCTTTGAGTTTCTGCCCCCTTGGGTGAATGTGGTAATTTTTCTGCCGGTTGAGCCATATATCTTATAATAATATACTATATAAGAGTGTTTGTCAATAGTTTACAGTAATAATTCAGCCTAGTCAAAGGTTACAGTTGACAAATCTACATAGGTTCCTGAAGCTGACTCTTTAGGATCAGTGAGGGTGCATCTTTGAATATTTGACTTCTTACTGTCAGGGTCCACTGCCCTTTTTTGCAGTAGTAGGAGCACATTAAATGATTGATTATTTAATGTCAGAACCTCATCTCCCTGAGCTCTTGCAATAGCAGCTCCTCTTGGATAAGGAAAGACTGCGAAATTATTAATGAGCATGCTATGAGGGAATATATAGGTAGCAGTATAGCATGCGTTATTGTAAATAAAAGTATATCTGTTAAGCTGAGCCTTATCCTTTCCAACCGTTGCTGAGTCAGTGGTTATGCTTAACAAATTGCCTATTGCGTATGCACTGTAATTTTTCCCTATGGTAAATAGGGCTGCGCTGTGCCCATTATAATTTGTAAGCTGTTTTTTTAAACAGTCCGTATAGCGTACTGGACAAAGTATGCCTATTTTGTGCGGTCCGGGCTCTGTAGTTTTTTCTACCTGCGGCGCAAAGGTTTTAAGGCTTATTAATTTTTTTAAAGGAATAAAGTTGAGAAAGGAGAGAATGCTGACAATTACTACAATAAGAACAAAGATAATGATGGTTTTGAAAATACCGGAGTGAAATATGGACTTTTTTTGCTGGACAACTTCCAGATTTTGTTCCTCCATATATTCATAATAGGGTTTTAAATTCCCTCTTGTCAACTGATAGATTCCTCCCAACGTTCATGCATATTCAACCCCGGGGGTTGTTTGAGGCTAAACATTGGGAGAATGTAGGTTTAGAGAGTAAGCGTATGAAATGGTAGAAAGAAATCAAATGGGATGATATAATAAGTCATGATCTGGGTCATAGACTTTGGCGGACAGACGGCACACCTCATAGAAAGAAGAGTTCGGCAGCTCGGCCAAAAAACCCTCTTTTTAACTCCAGATGAAGCCCTACAAAAACTAAAAACAGAAAAACCTGCAGGAATCATCCTTTCTGGCGGACCAGATTCTGTATATGAAAAAGGTGCGCCCACTATAGACCCCTCAATTTTTACCTCTGGTATACCAACTTTAGGAATTTGTTACGGTATGCAGCTTCACGCGCATTTAATGGGCGGAAAAGTAATTTCAGGTAAAAAAGAATACGGGCCGGCTGTAATAAAACTGAAAACTGAAAGCTCAAATCTCAAAGCATGCAATGAATTGCCCTCGGAATTTCGTGTTTGGATGAGTCATGGGGATGAGGTTGTAAAGGTTCCTGAAGGGACAATAACCATAGGTTCTACTAAAAATGTCCCGTTTGCATTTGTTGAGAACAAAAAACACAAATACGTGGGTATTCAGTTTCACCCAGAAGTTGAACACACAGAATATGGCATGACAATTCTGAAAAACTTCATAGAGCACTGTGGGCTTAAGGTGGGAGAGGCAGAATTTGATCTGGAGAAATTAAAACAAGACATTAAAGAAAAAGTTGGAGACTCATACGTCATAGGTGCTATCTCAGGAGGTGTGGACTCTACTGTTGCAGGAGTTTTAACGGCGGATGCTATAGGTGAACAGTTCATTCCGGTCTATGTAGAAAATGGTTTAATGCGTCCTGGCACTTCTGATTTTGTAAAAACCATTTTCCAAAAACATGGGATTACGCCCATTATTGCAGAGGTTGAGGATGAGATGCTTGATCTGTTAAAAGGACAAGTTGATCCTGAGACAAAAAGAAAGATCATAGGAAAATTTTACATAGACGTGTTTGAGCGCGAAATGGAAAAACAAATTAAGGCTGGAAAACAAGTAAAATTTCTTCTTCAGGGGACTATTTATTCTGATGTTATAGAGAGTAAAGGTACAAAACATGCCTCTAAAATTAAATCCCACCATAATGTAGGAGGTCTTCCTGAGGATATGAAACTAGAGCTTATAGAACCTGTGAGAAATTTTTATAAAGATGAGGTAAGAAAAATAGGGAAAAAACTAGGGTTATCAGATGATTTTATCTGGAAGCAGCCGTTTCCGGGACCAGGATATGCTGTAAGAATACGCGGTGAAGTAACTAGAAAAAGGTTAGACCAGGAAAAGCATGCAGACAAGATTCTGCTAGAGGAGCTGGAGAATGCTGGCCTTTTAAAAAAGGTTTTCCAGTCTTTTCCTATTATGACTGGAGCAAATTCCACCGCAGTTAAAGGAGATGGAAGATTTTTTGGAGAAGTAATTGCGCTCAGAATTATAGAATCCACAGATGTGATGACCGCGCACTGGAGTGAAGTGCCCTACTCTATACTACAGAAAATCTCTTCACGCATTGTAAATGAAGTTCCAGAAGTGTCTAGGGTAGTATTTGACATTACCACCAAACCCCCCGCAACCATGGAATGGGAGTAGCTTTAGCTATTAACATGGTTGTTCAGTTGTTTTTTAATTTCTTCCCCAAGATATAATTTCATCTTTACAGCGGCGTCTTTTTTTTGAGCTTCAGAAATAGGTAGTACAGGTTCTGCATAAAGCATCTCGAGAAGCACCCAGTTACTAAACCACTTTTTAGTTATTTCCTCAGGGTAATTACCAGAATCAAGTAGGCCTTCGAGAGATTTGACTAAATACCCAAACTCAATCTTGCTTTCCAAGTAATCTGAAGTTAAGTTAATCATTCTATTCCAGAGTTGAATCTGATTTTCCGTAAATGTCATTTAATTAATGCCCTAATTTTATTACAGAAATAACGGTATTTAAAGCTTCATTTGTAATGACCTGAACATTTTCAAAAGTACTCACTACTCTATCTGGTAAGTTACCCGGAGCTTTTGCTCCCCATTGTATGGCATTTTCCACTACAGACGGAGGAACTCCTCTGCCTCCTAGTCCAACAGGTTCCATTCGTTCTATTGCGTGACTTATATAGGTAATCCCATTAATTACGATGGGGTTGCTTGTTAGCGCTGGCCATAAACTTGATGCCGCCCTAACTTCATTGGTACAATCGCCATCAGCACATGCAGCAATTGCACATGCAGCTCCAACCTCTATGGCATCATCTACTACTGCAATTTTGCCACTCGGGTCGGAGTATTTATTTGGATTGTTGAGTGCATATATGTATGGATTTATGGTTGCAGGATTGTTTAGAGTTCCTCTTGACGGGTCTCGTGTTATAAATCTTCCTGTTGGTGGGTCATAGTATCTGGCTCTCATGAAATACAGGCCAGATTCTGGGTCATTTAACTCTGATTTAAATTGGAAATTGGAGCCGTTGGTGCCAGATGAGGTTATGTAATTTCCAAAAGGATCATAATCAAACTGTTTCTGCATAACGCCAGTTGAATTTGTGGTAAATCTATTGTTTCCCCACCCGTCAGTTAAAACATAATACCTAGAAGAAGATCCAGATGGCCCAAAACTTACTAGTCCCATGTCATATACTTCCCATGAAGAGATGGTGTTTATAGAATTTGTTTCGGCAAGTACTCTAGACACATCACCTGAGTAATCATTTACATATCTGGTGGTTGTTGATCCTACGGTTTTTTGTAGCCTATTTCCGTTTCCATCGTATTTATATGATGTAGAGATATTATTTGAATTTAGTAAGTTAAGTCTATTCTCATAATCATAGTCATAAGTTGAAATCGGAGAGGATTTTGAGGTAAGATTTCCATTCGCGTCATATCCGAATGTAACTCCACCAGCCTGAGTGAGTTTAGAATCAGAATCATACGTAAAATTAGTAGTTGCAGAATTTAGAGTTTGAGCTGTTCTGTTATGTGCTGCGTCATACGAATAGGAATAACTTGCGGTGGGGTATGTTGCCCCGCTTATTCTACCCTGAACGTCATACGTGTACGTGTTTATTATAGGGACTGCTTGGGCCTCTGCTTTTTGTGGTGAAAATAGTGCTGAAATTAATGGAAGAATTTTAAAAGTCGCAAAAAACTTTTGCTGCGCGGCAGAGGCAATCGTAAAGGAGTAAGGTCCTGCGTAATTATTTGATTCATTGCTTTCAATAATTGCGTTATTTCTATCTATATACAACCACAGGTTATGAGCACCGCTTGAGGAACTGAGGAATGCATAAGGGTATGTCCACGTCATTGACTGCCCGGGAGCTAAATTAACCTCAGGTACATCTAAATCATTTCTAGTTGTAGTGGTTGTGGGCGGAGTGGATAGATCATAGTAAATACCTAAGTTAATAAATTTATCTCCCGTGGGGGCGTTTCCCTGGTTAGTTATGGTGGCGGTGATCGTAAAGGAACTGTAAAGAGCTGGTGTGACCGGAGAAATCGATATGTTAGATATTACTAAATCTGGTCTTGCAGCTGCAGAGGTAGGGGTAGGCGTTATTGACGCACTAATTGTTGGAGTAGGCGTTGCGGTAGGTCCAGACGTGGGACTGGGAGTTACCGTTGGGGTTGGAGTGAGTTTAGCAGTGGGTGTGGGAGTAGGTCCAGATGTGGGAGTGGGAGTTGGTGTAGTCGTTGGGGTTGCATTTGTAAAGAAAGAACCTTCACTGGCTTCCTGAGTAATATTTCCAACGTTATTTCTTGTGTAGCTAAACTTTGCAACCGTACCAGAGCCATTAGTGTAGGCAAGGGAAATAAGCCTGTTAGAATTGTCATATGTGTATGTGCCGGTTATTCCGTTAGGAAGAAGGCGTGAAGAAAGGAGATTGTTCTTATTGTAGGAATATGTAGTTTTCGCGCCATTCCAGTCTGTGGTAGAAGTAAGTCTATTATTGGAATCATAGGCATAAGATGCAAATCTTCCATCGGGGTAGGTAATTTTAGTGAGGTTGTTATTATTGTCATATTCATATAAAACGCTTTGACTATAGGGATTCGTAACTTTTATCAGCCTATCATATACATCATAGGTATATGTTGTAGTTCCTACCCCATCTTTCATCTGCGTTACATTTCCCCGTCCGTTATAGGCATAGTTAACAGTTGTAAGGTTGGGGTAAGTGATTTTAGTTAGCCTATTTAGTGAGTCGTATGTATAGTTTACGACTTGATTTTTAGCATCCGTTCTTTTGGTAATATTTCCATTTGCATCATATTCCCACTTTGTTGCCGCCCCCAAGGGTGTTGTTTCCTGCGTTTCTCTGTTGAGTGCGTCATAGGAAGTTGTTGTTGTTTTATTAAGTGCGTTTTGTTTTGAGATTATATTTTGATATGAGTCATAACCAAAAGAGGTTAAGCTTCCACCGGGTTCTAAAGTGGAAGTCATTGAGCCTGAGTTATTATAAGAATATTGAGTTGTAGAATTATCAGGTAGCAGAATATTTATCAGTTTGTTGTCTTGGTTGTAGGCGTATTGAGTTGTACCTGCAGCAGTTGATTTAGAAAGAATATTATTGTTGCCGTCATACGAATAGGAAGTAGTTTTTCCGTCTGGATCAGCTTCTTGAACAAGCCTCCCAGAAGCGTCATATGTGAAATTTGTTACTCCCTGAAGCGGATCAGTAATGGATAAAACGTTTCCAAATGAATCCCGTGTATAGGTGGTATTATTATTTTTAGGATCTGTAAGAGTTGTAATTTCACCATTTGAATTATATGCATACTTAGTTGTTAGATTTTGTTCGTTTTTTTGAGTGAGATTATTTTTTGCATCATACGTGAAAGAAGTGGTTTTAGAGAGTCCGCTATTTACATCTGTGTATCTGGGATCTGTGATTTTAGTCAGATTATTTTTCCCGTCATAAGAGTAGGTAATTTTGACGTTTGTAGGGTCTGTTATAGACGTAGCATTTCCATTAGTGTCATAGGTAAAGGTGGTTTTATTGCCGTTTTTGTCCGTTGTGGTTAGAGGGTTGTATTCTACCCCATATGTATACGTGTTTGTTTTTCCTTGAGTGTCGGTTTGGGAAGTGATTCTTGCCTTGTCGTCATAGAGCGCTTTTCCAGATTTTCCATTATTATCTGATAGCGTTACAGTTTTTGTATTGATGTCATATGAATAGGTTGTTTTTACTCCTCCAGCATCAGTTTGGCTGGAAACTTTATTTTCAGGCGTGTAAGTGTTTTGAAGGACAGTTTGTCCAATCCTATTTACAATAGAAGCAAGTTTATTATTTGCGTCATATCCATATTGTATTGAATTACCGCGCGGATCTCTAACAGATGTAAGATTGCTTTGCTGATCATAGGTATATGTTACTGCCCTTCCGTCAAATCCTGTAACTTGAGATATAAGATTTTGTGCATTATATGAAAATGTTAAAGCGTGGCTTGCGGCATCTGAAATTGTTATAAGTTTTCCGCCGTTATCATATCCATAGGTTAAAGTGTTTCCGTTAGAGTCCTGTATTTTACTTAACTTGAAACTAGGGTCAAAAATATAACTAATGTTGTCTTTGGTCGTTGCCGTGAAGGTGCCATCTGTATTCTGACTTAGTTTTGAATGAAATGACGCGTCATCTGCGCTGTAGCCTGTGGAACAGCTTGTATAAGTGAATGTTTCTGAAAGTCTAGTAAGCGTGGTGAACCCAAGCTTCAACGGATGATTTCCCACTGCTCCAGTTGTACAGTTTACATACCACCCAGTTTTGTTGTCATAAAGTCTTGCCGGCATAAAATCCCATCCTCTTCCTATGCCTTTTTGGCCACCCGAGAATGAAGAATATACCCTTGTTGTTTCAAACGGTAAGTTACCATGTGTAGGATAGCTTATATCTGTTAAGGATGAAGTAAACGCACCCAAGCTTCTAAATGCATTTGCTTCAACTGCAACCGCGCTGTAAGTTTGTCCATTTTGTGTAAAAGTCCAGTGTGAGCTTTCCTTTGAGGCGTTTACAGACTCGGAAGTACTTTTCATAGACGTAGAGATGCTTGTTCCATCAGGGGCGTACACATTTGGCGTATCGTACTGAACCCCTCCTGTTATTTGCCAGTTTGTTCCATTTATATTTACATTAGGGGTAGTGAGTCTTGGAATTTCTCTAGGCGTTTGAACATATTTAGGTTGATAGTCTCTTGCCCACTCAAAATTATTTACCACATTATTGTCCTGAATCCATTTGACAACGGCAACAATCTTAGCAAGTTCTTTTGCCTGAAAATAAGAAGGTGTTTCTTGGGCAAACTGATCATAGAGGTCAGTTTGTTGTTGGGAAAATTCTACCGCAGCTTGATTCCATTTGGGATCATTGGTTGAGAGAAGGCCCTCTGTTTTTACCTGCATTTTCACTTGATCAAACACAAATGACTTTGCGGTGTCATCCTTTTTAAGAGACACTGTAAGCGGTGTAATCCACCACCGAGACCAGCTTCTTATATTTGGATCCGGATTTTTTTCAAGGAATCTGTCAAAGTGAGACTTATAACCTGGTACAGAGGAAGTAATTTTTTGACCATTCGCCCAATAACCCTGCACATACTGTTTCATTTTGTAGTCGGCATCTACTAAAACTTGTCCAAAATGAGTGTCTTCAATTTTTCCATAGTACAGTACATTAAGATTAGGATCACCAAAAGTGTTATTAGGGTCTTTAAATTCCATACTTACTGCAGGAATTTGGTTATTGAATAATAAGGAGCGTATAGCAACAGCTAGGTCATCCTTATCAAATTTAGGAGTTGCGGTGTTAGTCTGGCCCACAAAAACAATTCTATCTTTAGTGGAATCGTAATATGCGCCTGTGACATCTGTCATATCTGCAAGAAACGTTGCTGCTTCATCAAGAGATACTCCTCCAACGCGTGCAGCAAGATAATTTCTTAAGTCTCCATAGTTTCCCGCAGAACAACTATTTGCAGCCTCAGCATGTGGTATCTTAACTTGGTTTTGGGAAAAAATTGGAAGAAAACTTTGAAAAAGAATAATTAAAACAAGAAAAATATTTAGTACTTTTCTCACTATATAGGATTTCATTTCTTTGAATTTTTAGTCACCCCTGACATAGTAGTTGCCCACTT
>CAZITH010000015.1:13514-14010 GCA_964542125.1 uncultured Gammaproteobacteria bacterium
TTGCTGAGTTTATTATAAGTTTATTGTCTGATCCTTTTAGCTCAGGGTTGGTGAAAATTGTGACATCTGTTTTAGGGTCATAATTAACACGAGCTTCAAAAGAAACCTCCAGAGTTTGCCCGGGGTTTATTCTTAGATTTGGAAATGTTATGGTTTTCCCTGAATCATTAACGCTTGTTGCTCCCGTGACGTTATGGATAAAATGAATTTTGTCTCTGGGGATATTTGTGCTAAGTGATGTAAAGGAATATGCCACTGCTGTATTGTTTTGTAGCTTATAGGTAAACTTAAGAGAATCTCCTCCATCTATTTGTCCATTTTTATTAATATCTCCATCTGGAGCAAGCGTGATAGAAGAATCAAGTAAGAGTTTTTGTGGAATAGGTTGAGCTTTTTGGGTAAAAGAATTTAGAAGATCATCTAAAAAAAAAGCTCCCGCGTGGGGAGCTTTTACTAAAAATCCAAAAAGAATAATGCAGAAAACGAGCATATTAAA
>CAZITH010000016.1:0-3258 GCA_964542125.1 uncultured Gammaproteobacteria bacterium
CTTGATTTAATTTTGTACAACCCTGACCATTTGCGTAGACATAATATGATGGGTTTGCCCCGGTTACATATTTCTTAGATAAAAGATTGGTATAAATAACGGAAGTCGTGCAGGGAGTTGCTCCTGAAGGTGCAGTACATGAAGCAGGTGTTGGGATATAAACATATGTATACCCGGTTGGCGCAGTAAGCGTGGTAAATTTAATTTCACCCGCTGCGTTTAAATCAGTAATAAGACCTGTAAAGTTATTTGAGGCTCCACCTTGTGCATATTTATTATTATTGTTAGCTGCAAAAGAATCATTTGCTTTACCCACTTGAATTATTGCAGAAATAACTCCAGAATCATTTGCTGATTTGATTTTATCTAGCGGGTCAATAACAGTAACTAAGACTGCTGCGAGAACTCCGAGGATAGCAATAACTACAACTAATTCAATGAGGGTGAAGCCTTTTTTCATCTGGGCAGATAATTTCATGTTAAAAATATCTAATCACTTTTCACGAATATTTGTCAACAGGCAATTTCTTAGAGGATAATAATTTTTATTCTATAATCCAAAGACAAAGCAAAAAGTATTTTTTCTATAGGCTGAAAAAAGCTGATTAAAAACATTCAGAAACTTCTAAGAAAAGGTTTTCTAAAAGAATTCTTTTCTGAACATTATAAGAATTTAACCATAGCGCATTTTTTGTCAGTGACTTTAAAAGTAAAAAATAATGAGACATGTTTTCTATCTGTCTTTCTTTTAACATCAGGCTTCTAAGTGAAAGCTGGATATCTGTAATGTTTTCTTCAGTGATAGAATCCCCAATAGATCCAAAAAACTCCAGTATTTTTCTTTTTCTCTCATGCAGAGGCGCATTCACTATTTTTTGCAGAGTTTCTTCTTGGGTGAATAGAGCAGTATTTTTAAACGTAACCACTTTAGCGCGGGACAGAATTGTAGACAAAAGGTCTTCTTTTTGAAAAGTTTTAAAAAAAACAAAACTTTGAAAATCTAGCTCTTCTAACGTTTTTAAAAGAGCATTTTGAGCTTCAGTGGTAGGATTAGAAATAATAATTAACCTAAACGTACTGCTGGGAAGTTTTGAAGCAAGAGTTTTTTGAAGAATTCTTACATCCGCAATCTTTAGCGGGTCAAATGAGGTGACAAGATAAGAAGGGATTTTCTTTTCAGTAATAAAATCTGAGATGTATTTTTCTAAAACTTCACCTTTACCTTGTAGAACCTGGACATGCATGTATAATTATTATTAAATTATTTTTCGAGCTTAATATCCTCAAGGGCATGAGCCCGGGGATGCACAACTCATTCTGAAAAAGCTGACTCGCGTGCGCGAGAAAAAGAAGATACCATGAGCGTAGCTCATGAAGCTTCATTCTTGACATTGTATCAAACTTTCCCCTACTATAGTAGAAGTGATGCCGATCTATTCGGTATATTTTGTATGAAAAGACTAGCTATTAGTTTCTGATTACTAGTCACTAATTTTATTATGGATCCTGCCCAAACTCAAAACACACAACCAGTACAGCCCCAGCAGACAACCAGTGTTAAAACTGAAAAAAATATTGCAGATATACTCCTGGAAGAAAGGCTAATATCCAAAGAACAGCGGGACAGCATAACAAATGAAGCTGCGTCTGGAAATGTCCCCTTAGATAAACTCCTGGTTGATACTAAGGTTATTTCACCAGAACAGTATTATGAGGCAAGAAGTAAGCTTACTGGAATTCCTTATGCTTCTGTAGCAACGCTTCCGTTTTCACCAGAAGCTCTTTCCTATATTCCTAAAACTGTTGCTGAGCGTTTTAGCATTATACCCTTTGGGGTAGACAAGAAAAACCTCACCATTTCTATAGCAATGGCAGATCCTTTAGACTTTGAGGCAATTAATTTTATTCAGCAAAAATCCGGCTTTACCGTTACTCCATTTCAAGGAATTCCTTCTGAAATTAAAGAGGCAATAGAAAACGAATACAACATAGGGCTTATTGGGGAGGTAAAACAAGCACTTGAGGAAACTGAGGCAATAACAAAGGTTAAGACTTTTGATCAGGAAGGAATTGCACGCGTTATAAAAGAGGCACCCATAGCAAAAATTGTATCCACCGTTTTAGAGTATGCAATGAAGAGTAGAGCATCAGATGTACATATAGAACCACAAGAAGACAGGGTGAGGGTAAGATACAGAATAGATGGAATATTATATGAGCGCCTGTCTCTTCCAAAGGGTGTTCAGGAGGCGGTTATTTCACGCATTAAAATTCTTTCTGATTTAAAAATAGATGAGCACAGACTCCCTCAGGATGGCAGATTTAATTTTAAGTATGGGGAGGAAGAGGTGGATCTTCGTGTAAGCGTTCTGCCGGCAACATTTGGTGAAAAAATTGTCATGAGGCTTCTTAAGAAAAGCGGTGGGGTTCCTACTCTTATGGAGCTGGGGTTAACAGGAGTTTCTCAAAAAACTTTAGAGCAGGCAATTTTAAGGCCGCATGGAATTATTCTGGTCTGCGGACCTACAGGATCTGGAAAAACTACCACGCTGTATGCAGTTTTATCTAAGCTTAACACTGCAAAAGTAAATATCTCCACTCTGGAAGACCCGGTAGAGTACCAGATAGCTGGAGTAAACCAAGTGCAGATAAATCCTGATATAGGGCTTACTTTTGCAAATGGACTGCGTGCGTTTTTACGTCAGGACCCAAATATTATCCTGGTAGGGGAAATTAGAGATAAAGAAACAACAGACCTTGCTATTCAAGCAGCTCTTACCGGCCATTTAGTTTTTTCAACACTACATACGTCTAACGCTGCAGGCGCGCTTCCTAGACTTTTAGATATGGGAGCTGAAACATTTTTACTTGCGTCCACTATCACTGCAGTGGTAGGGCAAAGAATTGTGAGAAAAATTTGCTCTTCCTGTAAGGCACCTTTTCCTGCTTCCCAGGAAATAGTAAACGAGCTAAAAAATACTTTAGGAAACCTAATGACACAGCAGCAAATAAACCTTTATAAAGGAACAGGATGTGCGCAATGCGACCAGTCTGGATTTTTAGGAAGAATTGGAATATTTGAGGTTTTGAATGTTTCCAATTCCATTGCAAGGCTTATTATTCAAAAGTCTGACGTTATTTCTTTAGAGGAAGAGGCAAAAAGGGAAGGGATGGTAACGATAAAACAAGATGGCTATTTAAAGGTTCTGGAGGGATTAACAACATTTGATGAGGTTCTTAGAGTTGCTCAAGAATAGG
>CAZITH010000016.1:3358-13869 GCA_964542125.1 uncultured Gammaproteobacteria bacterium
AACTAGGAACTAGGAACTAGGAACTAGGAACTAGGAACTAGGAACTAGGAACTAGGAACTAGATAATGCTAATCGAATCTAATTACTATTTGCTAATAACTGAATACTAACAATGATAGACATTTTGGAATTATTAGAAAAAACAGTACAGAATAAGGCTTCTGACCTTCATTTAGTGGTAGGTGAAGTACCTGTGTTAAGAATAGATGGAAGGCTTACGTTTCTTCAAACGTA
This sequence comes from uncultured Gammaproteobacteria bacterium, assembly GCA_964542125.1. Lineage (GTDB taxonomy): Bacteria > Patescibacteriota > Microgenomatia > Levybacterales > GWA1-39-11 > JAGORM01. The sequence goes on from CAZITH010000016.1 coordinate 3,593, forward strand.
CCCGCCGTTAACAAATGACATCATGCTTCAGATGATTGGCAGTATTCTTACTCCTGCTCAGAAGGAGTCTTTAGCGGCAGAAAGGAATTTGGATTTTTCTTATGGATACGGTGGCGGAAATTATGGCGATAAAGGCAGATTTAGAGTAAACTGCTATTACCAGCGCGGAACGCTTGCGGCAGCATTTAGATTACTGCCAACTGAGGTAAGAACTCTTGAAGATTTGGGTGTCCCTCCTATTTGCCATTCATTTGCAAAATTAAGACAGGGGTTTGTTTTAGTTACCGGACCTACAGGACACGGAAAATCTACCACTATTTCAGCTATTATTAATGAAATTAACCTGTCGCGCGCAGTTAACATTATTACCATTGAGGACCCTATAGAATATGTGTACCCCAAAGGAAAAAGCATTATTTCCCAAAGAGAGATTGGGTCTGATGCGCATCACTGGCATGACGCATTAAAAAGCGCATTACGGGAAGACATAGATGTGGTTGTTATTGGAGAAATGCGTGATCCAGAGAGTATCTCAAGTGCAATTTCTATTGCAGAAACAGGCCATTTAGTATTTTCTACGCTTCATACAAATTCAGCGTCCCAAAGTATAGACAGAATAATAGATGCTTTCCCGGAGAGCCAACAGGCACAGATTAGGATTCAGCTTGCGGCAACATTAGAGGGAATTATTTCACAGAGACTTCTTGAACGGGTTGACGCGGGAAGAGTAGTGGCAAGTGAAATATTACTGGGGACAAACGGAGTAAAGGCAAACATTAGAGACGGAAAAACTCATCTCATAGATTCTATTATAGAAACTTCCCAAAATGAAGGAATGATACCTCTGGAAGTATCTCTAGCAGCTCTTGTAAAAGAAGGGGTTGTAACCATGGATACTGCAAAAAGCTACGCGGTACGCTTAGAGTCATTTTTACGACTCCTTTAAACCATGCACTATACATACGTTGCCGTTACAGAGTTTGGGCTTAAACAAAAAGGAATCCTAGAAGCAAATAACACAAAAGAGGTAATAGAGTATCTCAGAAACAATAAGCTCACCCCCATAAGCATTAAAACAGTCCAGTCAAATATACTGAAAAATATTCCGCTTATTAGCGGGATAAAAGAAGGAGAAATTGTAGTATTCACAAGACAACTGGCCTCCATGATTCAAACCGGTTTAACTCTCATAGAAGCATTGAATATCTTAAAAGACCAGGTGAAAAATCCCCAAATGAAAACGGTAATATTAGACCTTATTGCCTCAATTTCCGGAGGGAGCTCTTTTTCGCAGGCTTTGCAAAACCATGGCGAGGTATTTTCAGAAGTTTATGTAGCTCTTATTAGAGCAGCTGAGACAGGAGGAGTTATGGATAGGGTGCTGGAAAGACTTGCGGAAAATCTAGAAAAGTCAGAGGAGTTAAAAAGAAAAATAAAATCCGCGCTTATCTACCCAGGAATAATTACGGGCGGAGTCGTAGTGGTTATAATAATTATGAATGTTTTTGTTATCCCGCAGCTATCCAAACTCTATGAAGGTTTAAACGTTAACCTTCCGCTTACTACAAGAATTGTTCTGGGAATCTCTCACGCAACTACTATATTACTGCCGGTGTTTATTGTGCTTGCTGTTATTTTTGCATATTTCTTTAACAGGTTTAGAAAAAGCGAAGATGGACGCGAGATAGTAGATAAAATTAAGCTAAATCTTCCTGTTTTTGGAAAAATTTTTACTTTATCTATTGAAACAGAGGTTTCAAGGACTTTTTCTATTTTAATAACTTCAGGAACTTCTGTACTAGATGCTCTTGCGGTCACTTCAAATGTGGCGGATAACGCAATATTCAGACGCGGAATAGTTTCTACCTCCACACTTGTGGAAAAAGGAATAAACCTTTCCAGTGCGTTTGAGCAGCAAAATTTATTCCCCCCTATTTTTATCCAGATGATAAAAGTGGGAGAATCTACGGGTAAAATTGATGAAAATTTAAATAGGGTAGCAGATTATTTTGAAAGAGACCTTAACCAAAGAATTAAAACATTAACCACAGCTATTGAGCCTATTTTACTAGTTACTCTAGGAGTAACCGTAGGGTTTTTAATTATTTCAGTTATTTCCCCCATTTATTCACTCATCTCATCTATTCAATAAGTCTAAGTATGCTGCAGAGTCATTTTCCACTGCTTTTGTACAAACAATAGAAAATTTTCTTAAATGGTTGACGCAGTATAAAAACCTTATGGCAATACAGTTGACACAATCAATAGGATTGATTACTTTTATGCAAATAAAAGAAAGGTTTTCTAATCAAGGTTGACACAACCCAAGAAAAACTTTATACTGATACTCACGCGATTCATAATCGCTTTTTTTAAATTCAAAAACTTAATATACACCTAATGGCATCCTCAGAATATACAGCTAAACAAATCCAGGTCCTAGAAGGCCTAGAACCAGTCAGAAAACGCCCTGCAATGTACATAGGGTCTACGGATTCTATAGGGCTCCATGAGTCTTTGCGTGAAATTATAGACAACTCAGTAGATGAATCTTTGGCAGGGCATGCAAAAAACGTGTGGGTAATTCTGCAAAAAGACGGATCTGCAACGGTTATAGATGATGGACGCGGAATTCCAGTGGACAAAATGGCAGGACAAGATAAAAGTGCTCTAGAGGTAGTCATGACGGTTCTGCATGCTGGAGGAAAATTTGGAGACGGTGCATATAAAATTTCTGGAGGTCTTCATGGGGTAGGGTCTTCTGTAGTAAACGCCCTCTCAAATAAAATGTGGGTTGAGGTAAAGCGCGGTGGAAAACTTTATAGACAAGAGTACGAACGCGGAGTTCCAAAAACTGAGCTGTTAACCCTTAAGCAAACTGATACGCTACTTGCAGGAATTTCCGAAGTGTATGAAAAAATTAAAGACGTAGAGACAGGTACTACCACAACATTTTATCCAGACGGAAGCATTTTCCAAACAGTTGAATTTGACGAGCACGTGGTTTTACGAATGATTAGGGAACGCGCGTTTATAGTGTCTGGTTTGTACTTCCATTTCCTAGACTTAAGAGGTGAGACACCACGAGAGCTTAACTTTTTCTTTGAGGGGGGAATTGTGTCACTTGTTAAAAAAATGAATGAGAATAAAATTGCCCTGCACACGCCTGTGTATGTAAAAAAAGAAGTTGACAATGTTTTAGTGGAAGTTGCAGTCCAGTACAATGACGGAATTGCGGAAAATGTGGAGTCATATGTAAATGTTATTAACACTGTAAACGGCGGAACTCATGTAACAGGATTTAAGATGGCGTTAACTAGAGCTATAAATGACTATGGGAAAAAAGCAGGGGTAAATAAAAATGAAGACTCTCTCCAGGGAGAAGACACACGTGAAGGACTTTCTGCTGTAGTTGCTATCAGAATGGAGCAGAATATTATCCAATTTGAAGGGCAGACAAAAGGAAAATTAGGTAATTCTGAGATCCAGCCGCTTGTTCAATCTATTGTAAAAGAAGGACTTGAGATGTTCTTTGAGGAAAACCCAAATGAAGCAAAACAGGTTCTTGCAAAGGTAATGCTTGCTGCAAAGGCTAGACTTGCTGCTAAGGCTGCAAAGGACGCAATTTTAAGAAAAGGCGCATTTGAAGGTGGATCTTTGCCTGGAAAACTTGCGGACTGTCAGGAAAAAGATCCAAGCGTATCTGAGCTATATATAGTAGAAGGGGACTCAGCAGGAGGATCAGCAAAACAGGGTAGGGATAGAAAATTCCAGGCAATTTTACCATTGGGAGGGAAGATCCTTAACACAGAACGTGCAAGACTGGATAAGATCGTAGAATTTGAGTCTTTAAAAGACATGATTATAGCGTTAGGAATGGGAATAGGGGACTCTACTAATCTAGAAAAATTACGATACCACAGAATTATTATCATGACAGATGCAGATGTAGATGGAGAACATATAGAGACTCTTTTACTCACATTCTTCTATAGACACCTTCCAACTATTATTTCTAATGGTTACTTATATATAGCAAAGCCGCCACTATTCAAGGTACAGTCTGGAAAAGAAGTGCGTTATGCCTTCTCAGAAGAGGAACGCGACCAGGCAATAAAAGAATTAGGAGGAAGAACACCTACTATCCAGCGATATAAAGGTCTTGGAGAAATGAACCCGGAACAGCTGTGGGAAACCACCATGAATCCAGCCAATAGAATTCTTAAAAAAATTACCGTAGAAGACGCAGAGGAAGTAGATAGGGTATTTACCATGCTTATGGGAGAAGAGGTCCCGCCAAGAAAACATTTTATTCAAGAAAACGCTAAAATGGCCAATTTGGATATATAATGCTCAGAATGACAAACGAAGTGAGGTGATATTTATGAAATTGACAGCAGGAGAAAAAGCACCAGAAATGGTAAAAGTTTTAATAGAAGTACCACTTGATAGCAGAGTGAAGTATGAATTTGATAAAGATAATGAGGTAATGGCTGTAGACAGATTTCTCTTTTTTGATAAAGGATATCCAGCAAATTACGGATTTATCCCAAACACATTATCAGGAGACGGGGATCCGGTAGATGTTTTAGTGTTGTCTCCACTTCCAGTAACACCTGGAGTAGTTATGACTGTAAAACCTATAGGGATGTTAGAAACTGAGGATGAAAAAGGACAGGATGCTAAATTAGTAGCTGTTCCGCCGGAAAAGGTTAATCCAGAGTTTGGGAAATACAATGACATCTCAGAAGTTCCAGCAGAAATAACAGAAAAAATAAAATTTTTCTTTGAGAATTACAAGAAAAATGAACCAGGGAAATGGGTAAAAGTAAGCGGATGGAAAGGGAAAGACGCAGCACTGGAAGAGATTAAGGCAGGGATGAAGAATTACAAATAAAATGTAAGATATAAGACTTATGACTTATGAAATCTTAGGTCTTAAGTCTTAGATCCTAAATCAATTATGACTTATTCTATTGGAAAACTTGAACATGTTGAGCTTTCAAAAGAAGCGCAAAAAGCGTACCTAGACTACGCCATGAGTGTTATTGTTTCCCGTGCCTTGCCGGATGTCAGAGACGGACTTAAACCAGTTCACAGAAGAATTCTTTTTGCAATGCACGAAATGGGACTTAACCCAACCTCTAAATTTGCAAAATCAGCAAAAATAGTGGGAGAAGTTATGGGTAAATACCATCCTCATGGAGACATGGCTATTTATGATACTTTGGTTCGCCTTGCACAGGACTTTTCCATGCGATATCCGCTGGTTCATGGACAGGGAAACTTTGGATCTATGGACGGAGACAGCGCTGCTGCCATGCGCTACACTGAAGCAAAACTTGCTGCCATTGCAGGAGAAATGCTTAGAGACATAGAAAAAGAAACGGTAGATTACCTGCCTAACTTTGACGCAACACTTCAGGAGCCAGTCTACCTTCCAAGCCTTTTACCTAATCTGCTCCTTGCAGGTTCTGAAGGAATTGCGGTGGGAATGGCAACAAAAATTCCTCCCCATAATTTAACAGAAGTAATAGATGCGGCAATTTTCTTAATAGGAAAAACTAAGCCTGTAAAAGCAGAAGGCAGTAAGGATGTTAATTTAACCTCAGACGTTACGGTAGATGACTTAATAGAGTATGTGAAAGGTCCAGATTTTCCTACGGGGGGCGCAATTTATGACATTAATGAAATTAAAAATGTCTATAGAACTGGACGCGGAAAAATAATTATCAGGGGAATTGCAGAAATTGAAGATATAGGTCAAGGCAAGAGTGCAATTATAGTACGTGAAATTCCATATCAGGTAAATAAAGCACTATTAGTTGCAAAAATAGCGGATTTAGCAAAGGAAAAAAGACTGGATGGAATCTCAGATTTACGGGATGAGTCAGATAGACATGGGGTAAGAATAGTAATTGAGCTAAAGCGAGATGCCGCTCCTAAAAAAGTCCTGAATAACATATTTAAACTTACACCTCTTCAAACGCAATTTCCTGCAAACTTTGTTGCATTAGTAGATGGTGTACCTAAAACAGTAAATCTCAAGATAATTTTAGAGGAATATGTAAAACATAGATTCAGTGTTGTAACAAGAAGAAGCGAATTTGAATTAAAAGAGGCCCAAGCAAGACTTCATATTTTAGACGGGCTCTTAATAGCAGTTAACAACATAGACGCAGTCATAAAGCTTATTAGGGAATCTGAGTCAGCGGACAGCGCAAAGACCAGATTAATGGAAAAGTTTAAGTTGTCAGATATTCAAGCAGTTGCAATCTTAGATATGCAGTTAAGAAGACTTGCCGCACTAGAAAGGGAAAAATTAGAAGAAGAGTGGAAGGTAGTGAAAGAGTTAATAGATTACCTTAATTCAATTCTAGGAGACCCTATAAAAATGCTGGGTGTTATAAAGGGGGAAATAGAAAAATTAAAGGAGAAGTTTTCAGATGAGAGAAGAACCAGAGTATATAAATCTAAAGTAGATGAGTTCTCAGAGGAAGACCTTATCCAAAATGAGCCAACTGTTATAACTATTACCCAAACCGGATATGTAAAACGCCAGAGCCTTTCATCATTTAAGACCCAGCATAGAGGCGGAAAAGGAGTATCAGGCATGACCACTAAAGAAGACGATGCAATAGAGCATATTCTGTATTCCGAAACCCATGACTTTGTACTGTTCTACACAAATACTGGAAAGGTCTACCAAACAAGAGTTTTTGAAATTCCAGAGTCTTCTAGAGTTGCAAAAGGGCAGGCTATAGTTAATCTCATAGATATGCCTTCTGGTGAAACTATTAAGTCTGTTCTTACCTATAACCCCAAGGAAAAAGCAGCTAACAAGTTTGTTTTAATGGCAACGAGAAAAGGGGAAGTCAAAAAAACAAGCATAGAAGAATTTAAGAATATTAGAAAATCTGGAATATTAGCTATAAAAATCCAAGCAAATGACGAGCTGTCCTGGGTGGACTTTTCCAATGGAAACAATGAAATATTACTGGTTACCAAAAATGGGAAAATTATTTCTTTCAGTGAAGACCAGATCAGGGCAACTGGAAGATCATCTATGGGTGTACGAGGTATTAAATTAGTAGGAGATGATGAAGTGGTAGCAGCAGACGTTATAGAAAGTAATTCTGCTAAAAATCTTTTAGTAGTAACAGAAAATGGAATAGGTAAAAAGACGAAAGTTTCAGAGTTTAAAAATCAGAACCGTGGAGGACAGGGAATAAGAGTTGCAAATATCACAGATAAAACTGGAAAGATAGTATTTTCAAATGTATTATCAGAGGGAGCAAAAGAAGTAATTATCACATCATTAAAGGGGCTTATTGTTAAACTGGATCTTACCTCAATTCCGCTACTCTCAAGAAACGCGCAGGGGGTTATTCTTATGCGCTTTAAAACTGCAGGAGATAAAGTTGCCTCCGCAACCGCTATAGATTCTGAGTAATTTACAACTCATGAGTAAAGACATTCTGTCAAGACTTTTTGTCACAACTTTTTTTGTATGCATTTTTGGTTTTTCCCTCATCTTTATAAAAACTGAACACACGGTAAAACAACCTATTAAAAAAACTGAGACACCTTCTAATCAAACACTTTCCCCATTAGAAATTCAGTATATGAGAAAACAAACCTACCCGGGTTCAGAAATGGTAATAGAAAAGAAGCTGGAAGACGGATCTAATTATTCCCAGTATATAGCCTCATACAAATCATACGGATTAAAAATTTATGGTCTGTTAACTGTCCCTCAATCTGAAAAACCATCTGGCGGATTTCCAGCAATTATTTTTAATCATGGTTATATCCCGCCGGAAGAATATAGGACCACTGAAAGGTATGTAGCGTATGTTGCAGGATTTGCCAGAAGCGGATTTGTAGTTTTTAAGCCAGACTACAGAGGAAACGGTAGCTCGGAAGGAAATCCTGAAGGCGCGTATTTCTCACCAGCTTACACCATAGACGTTTTAAATGCACTCTCAAGTGTTAAAAAACTTTCTTACGTGAATCCAGAGAAGATTGGTATGTGGGGACATTCTCTAGGGGGAAATGTAACACAAAGAGCTTTAGTAGTAGACCCGCAAGACATAAAGGCTGCAGTTATATGGGGCGGGGTAGTAGGGTCCTATAAAAACTTATTTGATGAGTGGTGGTCTAAGAGGGACAGATTTACAACATTTCAACCTTCTCAGCGTGAAGCTCAAACCAGCAGACCATCGCGCCAAAAATTTGTAGAGATGTATGGAAATCCTACAGAAGAAAGTGAGTTTTGGAACTCTATTTCTCCCACAACATACGTGAAAGACATTACGTCTCCCATTCAACTTCACGCCGGACTTTCAGACGAAACAGTCCCTTATGCACTTTCTCAAAAGTTTTATGACTTATTAATAGAAAACAAAAAAAATGCAGAGATATATTTATATGAAGGAGCGGACCACAATTTATCTCAAGTGTTTGATGCAGCAGAACAAAGATCAGTAGATTTTTTTGATAAGTACCTCAAAGAGTAAGCTCTTTCCTCTTTTTCCTCTATACGCTCTTCTGTTTCACGCTTACAGCTCTGACCAATTGCAAATTTTGTAAACTGTGCAAACCTAAATATATTGAGTATAATAGCTCCATGGAGTTATCCGGCAAAGTTCTAGCTGAGGTGGTTTTAGAAGACATTAGACAGCGTGTTTTGAGGCTAGCAAAAAAAAATACTATCCCAGAGTTAGCAATATTTACAGTAGGAGGAGAAGAATCATGGCTTTCTTATGTCTCTCAAAAAATAAAAACCGCACAGCGCCTAGGAATTAAAGCAAATCTTATCCAACTTTCATCCGAGGATGAAAGTAAACTTCTTTCAACTCTCACCCAGCTCAATAGTGATAAAAATGTCCACGGAATAATTGTGCAGCGTCCCATTCCAAGAAGTTTTGATAGAAAAAAAGTTATAACAGGGATTAAAAACGAAAAAGATATAGACGGTTTTAGAGATGATTCTTTGTATACTGTTCCAGTTTTACTAGCCATACAACATTTTATCAGAGAGGCTTATCAAGTGATAACAGCCTCGGATTTGGAAAAAGTGCTGATAAATCAATCCGTTTGTGTGGTAGGAAAAGGAGAAACAGCAGGTGGACCAACAACTAAATGGCTATCCACTCTTGGAGCAGCTTACAGTATTATTGATACCAAAACAGAGAACCCCTGTCAAGAGTTAAAAAAAGCAGATTTAATAATTTGTGCTGCAGGAAAGAGTGGAATAATAAAAAAAGAGTGTCTTAAAAAAAATGTAATCTTAATAGGAGTTGGCACACACAAAGAAGACGGGAAGTTAAAGGGAGATTATAATGTGGAAGAGATAAAAGAAGTTGCAAAAATTTGGACACCAACCCCCGGTGGAGTAGGGCCCCTAAATTTAGCGTATCTTTTCCAAAATTTATTAAAAGCAGCTGAATTACAGTCAAAATAAAATAAGCCTGTAGTGTACAAACTATTAGATCTTAGGCACAAAAATACGGTATAATTAAGCAGTATGATTTCAAAAATAAAGAATTTTTTGTTTTTCCCCATTGCAAACTACTTTGCTTTTTTTGCAAAGATTCAACTTAAAAAATGGAACCCGCGTGTTATTGTAGTCACGGGTTCTTCAGGAAAAACAACACTTTTTTCATTTGTAGAATCCCAGCTTAAAGATATAGCCCATTTTTCCCATCATGCAAATTCAGCAATAGGCGTTCCTTTTGATATCTTAGACCTTCATAGAAAAAGCCTTCTTCCTCATGAATGGATTTTTATAATTTTAAAAGCACCCTTTCACGCATATAAAAAGCCGTACAAAGAAAAACTCTATGTTGTGGAGTGTGACGCAGATAGACCAGGTGAAGGGGAATTTTTATCTAAATTATTACATCCAGAGGTTACTCTGTGGATATCCACTTCTAGAACACACAGTATGAATTTTGACAAATTAGTTTCCACTGAAAGACACAGTGCTTCTGAAAAAAGAAAAGTGTTTACAAATGTGGAGACAGCAATAGCTCATGAGTTTGGAAACTTTTTAGAAAATACCTCAAAGTTAGTTGTAATAAACAAAGATTCTGATTTAATGCAAAAACAAAAACACAGAACAAAGGCTGAGATAAAAGAAGTAGGGATAGAAGACCTAACTTCATATAACATAGGACGGGATGGAACAACCTTTGAAATAAAAAATAAAGCAAGGATAAAACTTCATCAATTGTTACCGCGGGAAGTTTTCTACTCAATAGAAATGACTAAGC
>CAZITH010000017.1:0-13601 GCA_964542125.1 uncultured Gammaproteobacteria bacterium
TTCTGGACCCTAAAGGAAAACCATTTTCCCAAACACTTGCAGAAAATCTTTCAAAAATACCTGATATGATTCTTATTTGCGGGCATTATGAAGGATTTGATGAACGCATAAGAGAGTTTATAGATATGGAAGTGTCCCTAGGAGATTTTGTTTTAACCGGAGGAGAAATACCTGCTATGGCAGTTATTGATGCTGTAGGAAGACTCATTCCTGGAGTGTTGGGAAAAGATGATTCACCACTGCTTGAGTCATTTAGCGTAACCCCCGATGGGAGAATATTAGAGCATCCACACTATACAAGACCTCAAGAATATAAAGGTTTACCAGTTCCAGAGGCTCTTCTTTCTGGAAATCACGCAGAAATTACAAAAGACCGAAGGAAAAAGTCAATTCTTGTCACCAAAGAAAAAAGACCAGATCTTTTAAGAAAATAGGCTGTACTACCTACTTACTGCGGTTTACTAGCGTCTGCAGAGTATTGAGCTCATCTTTTGAAACAGGCTCCACGGTTTTACTTTTAAGATACTCCTGATCTATGGGTTTGTAATAAAAATTTATATCCATATTGCTTTCCCCTGATGCAAGCGTTGCCTTAACACTATTATTCAGCGGAGATTGATTTGAGAGGTTTTTTGTAAATTCATAAAGATTTTGCAGGTTTGCTTGAGAAAGTTGAATGCTAACTGTTATAAAAGGTGTACCTTTTGCTGTGTCTTTTTTATTTACATTTTTTTGAAAAATATCTCCGACCTTCACTGAGAATCCACGCAAAATTACATCTGCCTTTACTGAACTGCTCAGAAGTGCCAAATAGATTTCTTGTATGTCTTTAGATATAGGAAGTGCTTTAACCGCAATCTGTTCCTGCTGTGTAAGCTGAGAGTCATCTATACCTTTTAAAAGAGTTGCAGTATTTTTAAAGTCGCTTAATTTTTTCTCTTCTTCTGCTAGCTTTGCGTTAGCTGCCCCAACAGACGAAATTCCAGGAAGTATAAGAAAGAAAATAATACATATGCCCACTATTACAAATAGTAAAGGGAGACCCACGTATTTATATTTTTGTAAATAAAACGAAAGCTGTTTTGTCATAGTCATTTCACTTCTCTGTCAAAAACTTACGTTTTTGTCATAGTGAATTATTAAATGAGAATTTCACATTTGTACGGTATGTAAGAGAAGTTTTATCTATAGTAAAACTTTCAATAATAATTTTTGCAATGTCAGAATTTTTGGCTTTTAATTGCTTCTGTAGGTTACTATCAAAAAAAGAATCTATAAGTGCTAAATTTCCCGAAGAAACTGCTGTTTCTATAGTGCTTTTATCTATCTGAAAAGATAAAACATCCACTCCGGGGGGAATAATATCTAATATGAGCTTCAGTCTATTATCCATTTTGGCATTAGAAGGTGCAAATTTCTTTATTGAGGCAACTCTGTCATGAATAGTTTGAAGCCTTGCTCTTCTGGAATTTAGCTCTGCAGTAAGTGTAGTATCTACCACATCATTTTGTTGGGCAACAAGAGAGTCATGCTTGGCAGTCAAGGTGATATTTATAAACGTTATTAAAACAGAAATTGCTATGGTAATTAGCAAAAACCCTAAAGCTGCATTAAAAAAAATCCCACGTTTTATAGGAGACTTTTTTTTATTTGCTGAAAGTAAATTTATCTCTTCCTGCATATTATTTTAATACAATGTCTCTAAGCGCAAGACCTACAACCACATTATAATTGGGCGCTTCAGCAAGTATTTCTTCAGGTACATTTGCTATTTGATTAAGAGCAAATGTGTTTCCAATAACCACTGGAATTCCTAGCTGATCCAGAAAAAAGGCTTCAATTCCTGGCAGAAGAGAAACCCCTCCTGAAAGAACAACTTTTGAAACGTTTGCGTTTTGGTTTTTTTCTTTAAATGTAAGAATCGTTCTTTTTATATCTAGAGCAATCGACTCAAGGACAGGCTTGAGAGATTTTCCAACTACACCCTCATATGCGCTACTTAATCCATAGGTTTTTTTAAGCTCTTCCGCTTGGGCTGTGGAAATTCCCAGGTCAGCGGCAATTGCCCGGGTTATAGCAAGTCCTCCTAATCCAATGGTTGCTATAAGGCGAAGAACTCCATTTGCAGTGATGCTTATATTTGTAGTTGAGGAGCCCAAATGAAGTATTAAATTTGACTCGTTAGTGCTAAAAAGAGGGCTTATTGCCCTATGGACGGATACCATCTCTGTTTCTATGCTTGCTGGTGTAAGACCAGCCAGATGAAGGATATTTTCATATTTATCTAAAACTGAGTTAGAAACTGCAACAATAAGAACTGACATAGTCTTAACCCCGTCTTTTACAAAATGGTCTAAAATTTGCCAATCAGTTTTTACTTGGTTTAAAGGAAGAGGAACATACTGATCCATTTCATAAGATAAAGAAGCTGCCAGTTCTTTTTCCGTAAGTTCAGGTGATTCAATAATTTTTGTATAAACTTGGCCCTCTTGGATAGACACGTTCACTTGCTTTGTTTTAACTTGGGCTATTTCTAACATTTCTTTAATAGATGAAGCAATCATTTGCTGATTTGTTTGGGACTCTGAAAGAATATTTTTTGCAGTAAAAGGAGAAACTGCAACTGCATCCACGCTTAACTTACCAGCGTCTTTTTTTAAAGCTACTGCCTTAATAGATGTAGTCCCAATATCTAAACCAAAAGTTTTTACGCTCATGATATATGAAGTTCAGTAAATTACTGTGACAAAATACTATACGGAAAGATTTCGTTTGGAATTTGTGGATAAGACTCGTAATATATAACTTTTCTTGCAGAATCTCCTGCGCTTCCCGTAGACTGAATCACTTTCCCCTGAGGCGGGAAAATATCAGTACCTTGAACTCCTACAATAGAAGAGTTGTATAAAGGAACTACTTTCATAATAAGTCCATGAGTAATTGCCGGAACTGTTCCTTTATACGCAAATGTAACCCCCTGATAGAGTCCAGTTGTGGAGTTGAGAGCCGTAACTAAACCGGTACTTCCGCCAACTCTGTTACATGGATCAAAGAAATATTTGGAGACAGTAGGACTAGAAGGAGAACCCGTAATCACAACTACTTCTAGCGCTGGTGTTGTTTTTGAGCCGTTATTGGGATTACACGTTTGACCAGGTGACCCAAAGTAAAACGTTGCATCCCCAGTATATCCCACAGAATTAAAGTTGGCAGTAACAGTCTTTGCAGCATCCATAAGTACCGTACATGTAGTAGAGGTTTGGTTTCCCTCCAAACATGAAGCACCAGACCACCCAGCAAATGTTGCAGTAGTATCTGGAGTTTCTTTTAATGTAACTTGAGTATTTATATCATAGCTGTGAGAACACGTAGAGCCGCAATTTATCAGACTGTCAGGAGTTCCTGATACGGTAGACTGAACCGTACCGGATCCTAAACCAGCTGCCCCTCCGTTTTTAGCCACTGTAAGCAGATATGTTATTTTTGTAAAGCTTGCATTAACAGTATTATTGGATCCTGATATGCTTCCTACATTAAACGTACACGTAGTAGTGGTCTGACTTTCTCCTGCGCCGGTACAAATTACACCAGACCAACCAGTAAGCCTGGTAACGCCATCTGGAACAGCAGTTAACTTTACTGAAGCATTTGTTGTGTATGAATAATTGCAGGTAGCGCCGCAATTTATAAACCCGTCTAAAGAGGTAACACTTGCCGAACTTCCTGTTCCTAGATTTTTAGAAACATTCAGCGGATAATTTGCAGTAACAGTTGCGCCGCTTGAGTTACTCCAAGCTCCGATAGCACCATTATATGAATGAACCCAAATATTATATAGGTGACCAGCTGTAAAAGTATAGGAATAAGTTGTTGTTGAGGCGTTAGGTATTGTATAGCAAACATCATCTGTAGTTCTTGCTTGGTTATCTGTACACAATTGATTAACGCCTCCTGGATAGTTTCCTCCATAAGTTGCGTTTAACGTTCTGTCCCAAATCCTGAAAAGGTAATTGGTTGAACCATTTGAAGAGGTATTTGTCCATGAAATTGTGCTAACCCCTGCCGGAACAGCTGTAGCAGACGGTGCAGGAGAAAGAAGGGTAGGTATAGGTGGTGCTGTGGTAAAAGACAAGACGTTAGAAGCTGGAACAGTACCATTTGCATTACTTGCAATTGCACAATAATAATATGTAGTGTTAGGATTTAACGCAGCTGCAGTCATTTGTGAAAAGTTTGTGGAAACGCTTCCTGAACCTAAAGACGAACCTCCGCTGGCAGGGACTCTGGTACCGAATGTATCATTGCAAGTACCTGGGTTTGTGGTGCTGTATCTGAACCAACCTGTAGTAGATGAACTGCTAGGGTTTGCGGAACCATTAAGCGTTGCCTGCTGCTCATTTACTTGAGTATAATTTACAGCGTTAGTGGTAACGCTTGTAGGACCAGTAATGGCACATACGCTTATTTTATACACTTCTATTTCATTTGCGGTGAAATTATAAGCGTTTGGGCTACCCCCACCCCCATCTAAGTATGTAAACGCTCCTTTTGTATTGGGATTCTCATAGTCTACCCACGGGTTTGTGTAACTTACTCCTGCTGTATTCAGAGGGTTAGCAGTCAATCCTAAATCATGACCACCTCCAAAGGAAGGACCGTAAGATGCATTGTCAATAAGCATATAATCCGCGTAGTTTATCTGAGATAATTTATATCCATCTGAAAAGCTAAATAAAAATGCTCCCGCTCCAGCCTTATAGTTGTTAGAAGAAGACCAACTTTGAGGGTTATATCCTCCAAACACCTTACCATTAACAGAATTTCTTATAACTGTAACCGTCCCAGCTTGATTATCCACAAGAGAATGAAAATTTGTTGGATTCCAACCATTTACTGTTGCCTGATAAATTTTTTGACCTTGGAAATTGCTGCTACCTAAATAGCCTGCAAGGGTTGTTGCATTTGCAGCTGTTGCTATGCTTGACCCCGGCAAAAGACTGCATCCTGAAGTTGCTGTAGCAGCAGTGGTAAAGGAAGAAACTGAAGAATACGCTGTGCCACCCCCTAAGTCCTGGAAACAATAGTAATAAGTAGTACTAGGAGAAAGTCCGGTAATTTTTGCAGTTATCGGATAGTAATTGCCGCTGGAAGAACCTGTAGATGTGTTTGTAGTGGTAGTAGGAAGTCCTGCACAGGTACTTCCGCCCGCAGCATACTGAGCAGCTGTACCGTATCTGAAAAAACCAGTTGAAGAAACTCCATATGGCATTACTCCTGCAGCCAAATTTGCTGCAGTATTTTCAACTAAAAATGCTGGATAAATTGAAACTGCTGGTGGAGGATTTGGGGAGGTGGTAACACCGTAAGTATTTGAAGAGTAATAGTATGTTGCGTTGCTACTGTCATATGCCCAGACACAAAAATAATAAAGTGTGCTTGGGCTTGTGCTAAAAGTCGGATAGACAGTGTTGGTTCCGCTATTTGCAGCAAGTGGTCCATTTGTACCTGTTTTATTAGGTAAAGATGAGCAGGGCGTTGCGGAATACCCGCTTCCAACCCCATAAGAAGAGCCGTAATATATAGTACTGGATGATCCAGGGTTTACTGTTCCTGTGGGCTGAACATAGTTATACGAATAAGAAAATGAACTAGATGTTGTTACGGCGGGCCCTGCTGGACTAAACGTCACATCTGCATAACCATATACATACCCGCTACCCGTCGTAGAAGAAGGGTATCCGTTTCCAAATAAGTACACCCCATCCAGAACAGTAATATTTGCAAGACTAAGATTTAAACCGGGCTGCGTCCACCAGTTAGACGTTCCATACTGTGCAACTCTGTAGGTGTGAGTGGTAAGAACAGCAACAGGTGTTATATTTGCTGATACCCAGATACTTGTGGGACAGTAAATGTTAGCTGTTGCAAGCGGGGTTGCTGTATTATTTTCATCCCAAAGCCTAACAGTACTGGTAACCGCACCGTTTCCTGAGCACCAAAGTTGTGTAATATTTCCATTTGACTTAGGAGTAAATCGGTATCCCATTGTGTAGGAATTATATCCACCCGAATTAAAATTTGGACCCCAGCTTCCAAATTCCCCTGCTGCAAACGCCTTTTTACTTAAAACAGTTGAGGTAAAAAATAAAACCGTAAATATAATAAATGTCAGTAAAATTTTTCTCATAGTTATTCTATTTGCAAAGTACCAGTCATAGATGAATCGTTTTTCAGCTGAAAAGAAACTTGTAATGGCTCATATATTTTAGTTTCCCATGATTCACCAGATTTTATTACTCCAGACATTACGGTAAGATTTCCAACTGATATAACTTCTTTATCAGAGCTTGTTTTATTAATAAATTTTATGATTACATTTTTCTTAGTTTTCATAACAACTGGAATAAATCCATTATCAGTAATTAGAATTTCTTTTTGGGATAATTTGGGCGTATCTTTTTGTAAGACTATAACTTTTCCAGAAAAAGATGGGTTGTCCTTATCTGAAAACGAATATTCTCCAGGTATCTCAAAAACCGGAGAATAGCCTACAAGATTAGGCTTTACTGGAATTCCAGCATAAATACTCCCTTTAATAGAAATGTTTAACTCCTTATTTGTGAAGTTTGCAAACGACACTATCATACCCGGCTTTATCTGAATTTCTTTAGGAAAAACTCCCTCATCCCGTAGAACAATTGCTGCTATTTTTTTATCACCAGTCAGCTTTCCTATGTCTATCTTTCCAGGCGCAACTGCTGAAGGTCTTTTTGAGTAGAAAAAATTCTTAAACACAAGATATGCAACGAGTGAGAACACAATTCCTGCAAGGATTATTACAATAATAAAAAGTGTCTTTGTCTGTAAGAATCCGCTTTTTTGCAATTTCATGTTACTTATAATTAGGGTAATTTGAGAGCCAGACGTCAATTCCGCGGTCCTGGTCTACAGGGTTACCATTATTTAAAAGAAAACTGGATCCTGTTATAGAATTTACGCTGGTAGTAACAGTAGAGCTGTTATTTAATCCGTTTATAGTAGTCCCCCCGGAAGAATTTATATATTTTTCTATCCCTGCGCTTGCTGCTTGAAATGCTTTTTGGGAATCCTGATTTTGTTTGGAAAGTTTTAAATTAATAGTCATTCTGGAAACTAAGGCAAGGCCGGCAGCAAGAGCTACCATCATGGTAATGACTACTAAAAGAAGTACCTGTCCAGAATCTTTTTTCATAGAAAGTCTATTCGCAAAATGCTCCAAGCCAGAAAAGGCCCTACTATAATAATAGACTCAATTTCTTTGTGGTGTCAAGCAAGAAGTATAACTATTTAATGCTTTGGTTACGCATGGCAACCGAGGTGCTAAATGTTATTTTGTCAGAATAAGTAGTGCTGTTAGCATTGTAGAGTTGAAACGTAACGTCAATTCTGGGAATTGAGTACTCATCTGTCTGGGTACAAGTAAAGGAGCAGGATCCAGGAACAACTTTTACCCGTGTTGTATCAATAAGCGAAGCGCTATTTGAACTTATAGTGTAACTAGGTGATATGCCGGTATCATTACAGGCAAGCGTAGTAACACCACCATCAAACCCAACTAAATTTAATGATTTTACAGTGAGTCCTGAAGAGGTACTTGTAACACAGGAAGAATAGGTGGCCTGAGATTCATCTGTTACAGACTGCAAGTCCTGAGCGTTTGAGATGAGGTCTGATACTATACTTAATGCGTAGTTACCGTTTTGACCCAAATCACTTGCAACTTTACTTTTTGCAGTTCCAGTTATGGTGGAATTTAAAATTCCTGCTATTAAAGTAGCCACTATAACAAGCAGAAACATTACGATGAGAAGCTCAATTAAAGTGTACCCTTGCCTTCTTTTAAGATGCAATGCAGATCCTACTGGATTTAAAAAGTTTTTTTTGTGCAGTTTTTTCATTTTAGATTCCCTGCTGGGTACCTACAGGTAAACCCTGTGCTGGATCTATAAAGCAAGAGCTTACTATCTGCTTATTGCAGAAACTTTGATTTGTACATTTTCCACCCGTCCATGATACAGTTACTGTCACCTTCAACCCATTTACAAAATCCCCTCCCGATGTATTGCATGAACCAGACGTGAACACAACTTCCCGCTTAAAAGTTCCCTGGATATTTGCTGTTTGGCATGAACCCGCCATAAAAAGAGCAGAGGGTGGGGGAGTTGCGGTAAAGTCATTAAAGCACTGAGTACCAGACTGAATAAAATTAAAAAATGTAGCGCTCCCGCCATTATTTATCCTGTCCCTAATGTACTCCATACCCTGCTGTGCAAGCTTATTCCCCTGATTTTGACGTTTAATAAAAAGCGAGTTATTAAGACTTATTAAAACAGCGGTTGCAACAGCTCCCAGCACAATAACTATTGCTGCAAGCGCTATAATTGATTCCAGAAGTGTTTGACCTCTATTTTTCTGCATCTTCAAAAAGTATAGCACAATTCTGTAGAGCCCAAAAACCCTTACTAAATTTTTAGAGTATTTTGTGTTGAAGCTTCATGGATTAATTTACTCAGGAATACTAAAAAGATTTTTGATATTCCTAGCCTTATTACCGTACAGAAATCCCGACGTTTAGCCACAAACAACTCCCGGAGTTGAATGTGCGTAAACGCCGGGGAAGAGATAGAACAATAAAAAGACAGTGGCGTCCGCTTGACAAATTTTATCCAAAGTTACCATAATAAGATGTGGATCCAAATTTACAAAACCAAACCATACCAACGCAGCCTTCAGCAGAAAACAAGCAAAAAAGAACTTTTCTTACTTTGACAACAATTCTTCTCATCTGTGTTGTATTGGTAATCTTACTTGCATTATACTTCATCTATTCCTTTACTATCAGAAAAAATTCTCAAGCTGGAAAGTCTTCCGAGCATGACGCTGCTAAAACGACTAAAATAAGTATTACTCCTCAAAAAAATGTTCCCAGTGAAGATGAAGTTCTTAAAAAAGTTGTCTGCGCACGATTTACTGATTTACAAGACGCATTAAAACATGTGGAAAAAGCGTGTGTCCTAGATTTGTCTAACCAGAAACTAACTACTGTTCCTTCTGAAATCACTCAACTTACTAAGCTAGTGGACCTTAATTTAAGTAAAAATAATTTCACAGAATTTCCTCCCATTTTATTTAATTTAAAGAGCTTAATAGTTGTAAATCTTTCTGACAATAAAATTAGCGCGCTTCCTGAAAAAATTTGGTCCATGGAAAACCTAACGGCCTTACTTTTAAGCAATAATAATCTTTCCTCTATTCCTATTCCAAAACAATTTACTTCTTTAAAAACCCTATGGATTGATGGAAATAGCATTCCAGATTCCCAAATTGATGCGATAAAAAAAGCAGTTCCCCAGATTGAATTAAAGAAGTAGGATTAATAAATTTTGTAACATACAGCGTCAGGCTTTAATGACAAGCTTGGTAAAGATTACCACCCTGGGGATCATAGCTGGCATAATCTGTTCCTACTGCATATCCAGCATATCCTGAATAGCACGATGCGCCAAAATTATATGAAACGGCAGCTTGACTCCAGGTACCGCAACCTGCTGATGCAAACGCACCGCAAACCACCTTTGTACAGTACCCGCCACATGCGCATGTAGAGCCGCTCCACCCGACAGTACCTGAAGGATAGGATCTACACGTATTGTAAGGGGCTGGTAATGTGCTTGTCCCTACATATTGTTGATCTTGATACCCGCTGCAATTAAAATCCCAGCTATTATCACCTCTCCCAGCACTTCCAGAAGTTAAAGCGCTGAACCATCCAGCTTGACTATGATTTGCTAACGCGTTACCATCATAACAATCTACATATGCTGTATTAGCGGTATATCCGTATGGACAACCTCCACAGAATGAGTATGGAGTTGCATTAGCTCTTTCACCGTCATGGTCATTATCTATATAGCATGTGGTAGGTGCTGGGGGCGGGGTACAGCTAGTTGCCGTATAGGGACCATTCCAGCCGCTAGAAGTACACGTCTCAAATTGACTAACACAACTAGAAGGACAACTGGGATTACTAGACTGATACATGGTTTGTGAGGTGGCTGTGTAAGGGCTTAATGAAGTGTATGTAGTATCTCCGCTCCATGCACCTCCTGGCTGACACGTTCTAGAAGTAGAAAGACTACCATACACTCCACAAGTAGGGTTAGTCGCGGCTTTATACCATGTTAAGGTAGTAGGTGTACAACTAGCAGATGTGAATGTATTTGGAGACCATACCCCTCCAGCAGTACAGGTTTGAGTTTGGGAATTGCAGGAGTTGTATCCTGCTCCGCATGCATTAGAAACTTGTTGCCACATAGTTCTAGTTGAATTAAGTACAATTGCAGCGTTTGCGTCATCGCAGTCATTGTTATTTGTTACATATGTACCTGCGGATCCACAAGTACCAAATGGACCTGATGGAGATCCCTGTCCGTCCCCATCAGCGTCTCTGTAACAAATAGAAACAGAATTAACTGCACCATACCCTGTTCCAATACTATTAGTGGCATATGCACAGTAATAATATTGTGCTCCCGTTGTAAGTGTAACGTTTGTTGTATTAGGATTTACAGCTATACTTCCGCCGCCTATACTTATACCGCTGCTTGGAGCAATGGTTGCACCAGATGCAATAAGCGTAGGACAATCAGGCTTACTCACAGTACTGTAAGCATAATAAACAGTTGTTGCTACATTATTTGGATTAACTGTACTTTGAAGCTGTGCGTTTGTGGCACTCGTTGCTGTTGCGGCATTTGTTGTAACAGTAGGTTTATCGCACCAACTCGTAGAACCCGTCACAATATTTGAGCTAGCAGATGTTCCAGATGCATTTACTGCTTTTACTACGTAAGCATAGGTAGTGTTACAAACAAGACTTGGATGCGTATAGGACGTAGAGGATAAGCTGGTAGCAACAGGCGTATCAGAAACGCCTCCGGGGGTACAACCAGGAGAAGAATTCCTGTTGCAAGCGTATACGTTATACGTAACAGCACCTCCACTGCCTAAAGGAGACGGTGCACTCCATGAAACGCCTAAGGAAGTGAGTGTTGCACTTCCTACGGAAGTAATTGTAGGAACTCCAGGTGCAGTCAGGAAATTGGATGCTTGGTTATTGCTGGTGTCTCCCTGGCCTATTCCCTGAGTAAGTCCTCCGCCAACTGAAGTGTTATCTGCTGTAGCACAGTAATAATAAATAGTATTTCCCGTAAGACTAGAAAGATTAGTAGCATTAGGGGCTACATTTGAAGAACCAGAAATAGAAGGCCCTGCAAGCGTTAGAGATAATGCAGAACAAATTCCATTGGAGGAATCATATCTATACGTAATGGATGTTTGTCCTCTGTTGGGATTTACAGTTGAATTTAAGGTTGCACTGGTTCCTGCAATATTTGTAACCGTTTGGGAGCTAATAGTGGGCGGGTCAGGAAGAGTAGTGGGGGTAGGAAGAAGTGTTATAGGAGGGTTTGTGGGAACAGGAGTTGTAGCAAGATACGCAGCGCCACAAGAAACTGAACCGTCTTTTATTACAGTATTTCCACCGCCATCTACGCAAACTGTTCTAGATGAAATTCCATCTGTTAAAACAATCCTGCAGGGAGCATCTATTCCATTTAAAACTGAGAATTGCATTACCGTTCCAGAACTTATTCCGCATTCTGCTGATGCTATGGAAGAAGTAAGCGTGCTGTTTCTTTTTTTAGAGATTAGGGTGTTGGTCCACCTGAGATTTCCGTTAACACTGCAGGCTGCATCAATCTCATATAAATTATTTGCGGAACTACATGCAACTCCTGAAGAACAAATCCTAATTCTGTATCTACTGAGAGGAGTTGAAGCACTACAGGGAGAAACTGTGGGCTTTACCCTAGAAATAGCACTAAATTTGGCCTGATCTATTCCCGTTTTAATATCTGCTGCTTGCTGATCTAAAACTTGCTTTTTACTGTAGGAGACAAAGGATGCGAAACCAGAACCGGCTAGAACCCCTACAACTGAAAAAACCACTAATAACTCTAAAAGTGTAAAACCAAACTTTTGATTATATTTTTTAGAGAAGAGGGGAAGTGAAAATTTCATGGGTTTTAAGGATTACTGGAAATGAAATAATAGTTGGAACTACAATTTGTACCAAAGAAGCTTGAAAGCGGCCACAGTGGCGCGGTAGGCCAAGGAGATGGAGTAGAGGCTTGAGGTGTAGTTCCGCTGATGCCATCTTTATCACTGGTATTTTCCAAACAGGAAGCAATCACATATGAAGTGGATGAAAGCTGATAGTAGTAGTAATTAATTACATTGCTGGAAGTAGAATTTGGATCACAAGGCAGCTTATTCATGTATGTGACGCCGTTATTCGTAAAAGCAGAAGCGCACGTATAGGGTTGGAACGTACTTGTAGGAGGGTAAGAGTCATTATCTGCCCGGTATAATTCTAAAGCAGATTGGAGCTGTTTAATATCTGATTTTCTTTGTGCATCACGCCCGCGCTGTCTTACAGACAAATAAGACACAGTAAAAAGCCCAGTTAGGATAGCAATAATAGCAATTACAGTTAATAATTCAATAAGTGTAAATCCTGCGGATTTAGCTTGCCTCATTCTGAGATATAACGTAAATCCTCTGGAATTTTGTTTATTCAGTTGCATTAATCTTCTCATATTTCTTTTTCCTATTCCCTAAACCTTTTCCCCTTATATTTTTTCTAGTTCCTATTTACTAGTTACTAACTCCTAATTCCTAATCACTGGTTTCTGCCTTTAAGGCGATATGTTTCCGCTTGAGACGCCGTAGTTACAGGGCAAATTAGAGCCGCAAAGGAAAGGCGCTGGAACGTTAGGGCAGTCTGCCTTTAGAGTCCCGCAGGCATTTTTTTCGTCCTGCGGGTCTTCTAGGGAAGCATAAACCCTAAATGACTGGTAATTACTTTCTTTATCAGACCAATATACGTATCTTCTGGGAGAAGTGTCTTTGGGCAGTACGTCTAGGTATGGGTTAAATGGAGTTCCCCATGGTACTTCATATGAGCTAGTAACGATTATGTAAGCTGCCTCATCATATTTAGGGTACATACCATAATCACCATGATATTTTTCTAAGGCAGCAGCAATTTTCATAAGATCTTCTTTTCTTTTTGCATCATGTTGCAGCGAAAGCTTCTTTAACGGCTGAATAAGATAGAATACAACTCCCAGAATTATAAGAATTGCAAGAACTATCAAAAAAAGCGCAAACTTACTCATTTATATCCCCAAAAACGTCCTACAGAACCGCACTATATATTCACCATAAAGAAGGGACACAATAAACCCTAGAGACAGAAATGGGCCAAAAGGAATTGTGCTTCCTTTTAGCTTTTTTATCTTCCCTATAACTAGTATTATAGAAATTGCAGCTCCTGTCAAGAACGCTATATAAAAAGCTGCAACCGCACTAAAAGGGCTTAGTAAAAACCCTACAAAAAATGCGTATTTTACGTCTCCAAATCCCATTCTACGTTCCCGGGTAATAATAAAAATTAGAAAAAAAAATGCAAAAGATCTAAAACCTGTTATAAGATGAGT
>CAZITH010000018.1:0-5598 GCA_964542125.1 uncultured Gammaproteobacteria bacterium
GTAGCTCGCCCCTTCGGGGCTCGCATGGTTGTGCGGCGTGTGGGGGCGCCGCACTTCTGTATTTTTTGCGCGCTAATACAAAATATATGTCCTTGTCCCAAACCCACCCGTACGCGGACAATTAGATTTAGAATATTGTACTCCCTTTAAAACTTAAAACAAGTAAAGATTGGTAGACATCGTAATCAGCCCACCCAGCCCAAATGCAAAGAGGAATGGGCGGCCCTTTCCTTTGGGCGCTAGGACTTCCTTGGGGAAGTCTCGCCAAAGTGTATTGTGTTCTAAAACCGTTTCCAGTCTCTTCCTCGCCGCGAGTACGCGGCTTAACTTAAAAATCCATCTAATATAGCTGCGCCGTCGGAGGGGCAATTTCGTAATCCGCCCCCGCCTTTTTATATTTATATCCCTTCTGCTCCTAACCAAAAGAGACTTAGGTCCTGGGGACTCGCCCCGCGCTATCTAAAATACAATACAATTCTAGCGGGGCTCGTTTGATTCGGAAAACGCCTGTACAGAAATACCTAATTCAACCGTTAGGTGAGAGGCGTTTTCCTCCTTTTCAGTAGGTAATCCCAAATAGAGGGCGGGGACAGCGGACGCCCAAGAATACAAGAGCACATTCACCCACACCATTTCTGTCCACAGAGAACTGTGGAAGGTTTTTAAAAACCCACACCAACCCACAGTTTAGCCTCATCTTATCCACAGCCTGTGGATACCCACAGTTCCTGTGGGTAAAGCATAAAATCCGAGGCTAAATCTTTCCGTAAACTGTGGTAAAAATGTGGGGTTTTGAAGCTAAAATTCCCTCTGGGTGTATGCAAAACTGTGGAAACTAACTACTTAAATACTCTTGGTAAAGTGTATTAGCATAATTTTTACCTAGAAATTTGAGGAGTGGATAGCTAGAAAGCAGAAGGGTACCGAAAACCACTGAAGAAAAAATCTCTACCTTGGCCGCAAGAGGGCTTGAAAAATCTACAGTGAAAAAGTAGATACTATATAGAGAAAACGGTAGCGCAATAAAAGACCCTGCAGCAAGATTCCTAAAAAACCCGTACTCAATATTTCTATTTAAAATGAGTCTTCCTCCTTTTACCTTACCTCTAATCTGCCTTACGCATTCGTTTATTAGCTTTCTTGCCTCATCTATGTTTTCTTTCTCTTTTTTTGCATTCAAAAAGTCTGAACTAAATTCACGCTTTGCCTTATCTCGGACTTTTTCTTTATATGATGTTGAATATTCTTTATTGGAATAGAGCAAATATTCTGTTGTGGGGAGTTTTTTCTCACTACCAAAATATAGAGACTCCATGAGTTTTCCAACTATTCGTATTGTTTGATAGAATACAAAAAGAAGGACAAGGGACATTGGAGCTTCTGCAATTAAAGTTAGATTAAAAGTTGAATGAAAGAGATTTGAAAACTCAAGGTTAATAAAGAAATGATAGAAGAAAAAAAGTGGCAGACTGCAAAGTATCGCAGGACATACTCTGGCAAATAGTTCATACTTGTCAAATTTCATATTTAATTTTCTACCATTGAGCTAAATTCTTCAGCGTTAATAGATGACCAACCTCTATCTGGGTCATCATGGTGATGCAATATGCTTCTTCCCCTTGTGACGTAGACATTTGCTCCGTGTTTTATTAGTGCGTTCATTATTTTCTTTGATGGGTGCTTGGATGTTTCACCTGTTGCTGATATAAACGCTGTTTCTCCTTTAATTCGTTTTAGAATGCTACTACCCAAATTATGTTTACTACCGTGATGAGGAACATGCATGAAACGCAAGTCAGTTAAGGGAAATGTTGCTCTATCTGCTAAATCAGCTACCTGAGTTAATGCTTTAATTCCTGCATCTCCAGTAAATAACAATTTGTGTTCGTCAGAAACAAGAACTAATACCACGCTAGAATTATTTTCCGCAGACGTTTTTTCAGAATCTGTTAAAATATCTATATCAATCCTGTCTTCAACCCACTCGACTGCTGTTTCAGCAGCCCTTTTCACCGCTTCTATTGCTTGTTCTAATGCAGATTTCTTGGAAGGTGGAGTCTGTCTAAATTCACACAGTAATTGCTCGTAATATGTTTTTGTAGGCCCAAAAATCACAAGCTCATTGTTCACTGGAGTACCCGCAAAAGGTTCTTCGATTGGTATGTCTTTTTCAAATGCAAGACTTTCCACCTCATGAACAAGCTCAAGCGATTCTTTTAGCTCCTGCTCCAATTCTTCATCGGTGAATTCTTCCTCAAAAAGATCGCCTACTTCATCAATATGCTCCCAGGGGATATGCATATACAACTTTCCAACCTTCAGTTTTTCCAAAACCACGGTCAGACCAGAGAGATGATCCGAGTCAAGGTGTGTCGAGAATACATAATCAACAGTATCTGTACTGTAATGCTGTAATATATGATCTACTAATGCTTCTCCTGCATCTTTTGTTCCACCATCAATAACAACCACAGTTTGTTGGTCTCGTGTTCCGTGAAGGTTACCATATCGTAACGCTATAGCGTCTCCGCTTTTTTCACCATTACCTACCGGCATGTAATCAATTTGAAATCCCATATAATTGCGGAGTTCGTATTCGGGGCGGGCAAGAATTTGCGAGTCTCGGCGTAACTACGCCTAAAAAATCGAGAGAAATTTTAGATTGAATAAGTATACATGAGCTATTAGCAAAGATCAAGACTAAATGCTAATCTAGCCTCTTGCATTTGTAAGAGAAACGGAGAACAATATAAATATGGATGAGCATAAGTATGAAGAAAGTCCTGAGACAAGAGCTAAGAAAAGTCAGATAGCTGAAGAAAGACCCCGTGATTCAGAAGGTCATTTTATTCATCAAGATCCACCTTCTCCAGAGTCACAAACACCGCTTCACAAAATAGAGCATTTACTTGCACAAGACGTGCATTATTCTAAGAAACAAGATGATTTACTTGATCTTCATGTAGGAAATCCACTTCGTAAAATTACTCAACTCCTGGAAGACATTAAAAAACAGAAGGCCTTTAGCTTTTCTATAAAAGGTTCTCTTGGAATTATGGGAGTAGTTTTAGTTGCAGGAACGTTTGGAGTACTAGGGGTAAATAACGTACTGTGTGATAAAGGGATGCAAACTGACAAAGGTACACTTGAGGTTTTAAACATAAAAGAAAACTCAGACCCATCATTTCTTGACTATATTCCTGTTCTTTCTAGTTTTATAACACATCCTCAGAGCTCTAGAATTATACTAACTGACATAGATAATAAAGTAATTCATGTGGTAACTAGAAATGGAGTAAATCTGTCTATGTTTCTTGGAGTACCAGTAACTATCTCAGGCAACTATGATTCCTGCTCTCAAAAGATGACAGTTCCAGACGCAAGCGGCGTTCAATTATCTTCTGTAACTCCTTAGAGTCCAAGAGTTGTTTTACATAGGCTTTGTTCCTATACTTTGGGAAAAACGCAATAAATATCCATCTGGATCCTGAACAAGTATCTGCCTGCAACCATGAAGGGTATCATTTTCTCTATACCAGCTATCTTTTAAGTCTCGCCTTAGTAGGTAATTATTGTTTTTAAGAGATTTTGCAAGTTTCTCTACGTCATTTGTATCTATCTAAAAATTTATTCCCCGCCCGAATGGATATTCAAATTTCCCCACCTTATATTCATCCTTTTCATTTGGGTTCAATTCTTGAATCATGATCTGGCTTTCCTCAAATGATAAAAAAGCAAACTGGGGATTTTCTCTGGTGTATTCAACTTTAAACCCGAGGATGTCTTTATAAAAGTGAAGGCTTTTTTCAAAATCAGAAACGTAAAGCTCTGGAAGTATTGAATTGAATTGCATGATTCAATTATATCAAGCGAGATGACAAATAATAAATATAACAATTAGACAATCTGAGCTCATCTTCATGTATAATAACCGTTATGACAACATTTTATCTGATTCGTCATGGAGATAAAGAATTTATGCCCGGAAATCCGACATTAAATTCAAAAGGAATAAAGCAGGTAGAGGCAACTGCAAAATATTTAATGGATAAGAATATAGATGCCATATTTACTAGTAGGTTAAAACGTGCCCAGGAGACGGCGCAGATAATATCCCGCGTGCTGAATTTACATCTTCACGTTGATGAAAGATTAAGGGAGCGTATGAACTGGGGAGATAAAGAAGGACAGTCATATGAAGAATTTAACGCTGAATGGAGAAAAACAGATGCAGACAGAAATTATAAACCAACGTCTGGGAATTCCTCTTTTGAGACAGGTGAAAATCTCAAGGAATTTATTGATGAAGTATCATTAAAGCATCCTTCTAAGACTATTTTAGCTATAACACATGGGGGGACTATTGCAGATTTTTTACGCAATGTTTTTAGGGAAAAGGATTTACCTTTTGCTGTTAACAAAAGAACGAATGCTAGATATATTGAGATTTTAGGTTGCGGAATTACTATAATAGAAAAAGAAAACGATAATTACAAGTTAATAACGGTTAATTTTACTAAACATTTGTAATTTTAATAAACTTTCTTAGTGGTTATCTAATTTGACTAAAAAACCTTTTTCCCTTATACTACATCCGTCTGTATCACTTTCTTGTATTATATGAAAGAAAAACCACAGTATTCTCGAAATGAAAAGGGTAATTCCGAGGCAGTAATGTTTGTATTTAAACGTGGAAATGAAATATTAATTGAACATAGATATGATAAGGTGCCCCCTGAACCATATATTCCCAACGGTTCAATAGAGATGAAGGACCGGAGAAAGGCGGGGCCAACAGGTAATTACAGAGAGGTTGCCCTTCGAAGAGAAATAGATGAAGAATTTGATGGGAAAATAACACCCACAGAATACAAGCCTATTTCAGAATTTACTGTGGAAGAACGGAATTCAATTTTCTATATTTACTTAATCTCGAAATGGTTAGGGGAGTTTGGTGAATACAGTTATGAAGATGGAGAAATTGCGGCCAAATTAGAGTGGGCTAATGAAGAAAGAGCAAAATCACTTTTTATATATCCATTACTATTTCATGCTTTAGACGTTGCACTTAATAATACATAATTCTTATGCATGAATTTCCTTCTAAATTCTTAGCGCTTCCAGCTCCTGGGGGTTCGCACATTAAACCTGAAATTCCCACATTGCCTCAGATGCCAGCAAATGATAGTCGTTCAGTGGTGTATGGAAATGACTTAAATTCTTCAGACCTTCTTTTATTAGGAGCAAATCGGTCATTAAGGGGTATTATGGTTGAAGAATATGGTATAGGCAATAATTTTAGCTGGGAGTTTCCCACTGCTTTTTCTACGACTAGCAGGAAAGTTATCGTAGATGATGGAGATCACAAGTACTTTATTAAAGAAAAACCTAGCTATTCATGTACTCCATATAAACTTGGGATATCTGCACGGTTTCAGGAGTTTCTCTCAGAAGAAACAAGCTTTGTTCCAAGAATTATTAATACTAAATCTGGCAGTCCATATCTCCAAATTGGAGATGCCTATTTCTTTACGACTGACTTTAAAGAAGGAAGAATGTTTAATGGAAGCTTACAAGATGTAAAAGCGGCAGGAGTAG
>CAZITH010000018.1:5698-13527 GCA_964542125.1 uncultured Gammaproteobacteria bacterium
AAAGAAGGAAGAATGTTTAATGGAAGCTTACAAGATGTAAAAGCGGCAGGAGTAGCACTTGGCATAATGCATAATCATTCTCAAAAATTCGAATTTCCAGGTCTTCAAAAAAGAAATGCAACTGAGGATGTTCTACCATTTATTGATATAGCAGAAGGATTGAAGGGAGCAGATCATTACAGATGGAAGGAAGAGGCCATTTTAGCTTTAAGAACTACTGTTGATAAATACGGTGGACAATTAGATCAGGATGTTCCATATGTTGTGAATCATGGAGACTACGCACCATTTAATTTAGTATATGATGAAACTGGAGTTACAGCGTTAAATGATTTTGATAACGTTGAATATCGTACAAGAGTAAGGGATTTAGCAGGAGCCATTGTTTCATTCTGTGACGGTCTTAGTTATGCTGGAGCTACATCAACATTACGAAGACCAATTGCAACATCTTTTGATCCTGAAAAGGCAAGAATATTTGTTAAAGGATACCTAGAAGCTGCGCCTCCCCTATCAGATGAGGAGAAGGCTGATTTGGTTGGAGAAATAAACGTACGATGGTCAAAAATTATGGCTCTTGGTATTATGAGGGGAGATTTTAATTACCATGATGTTTTGGAAGCATTACCTTTTCAGGCCTTTGTAGAGCAGAATATTCCAGCAATAATATAGAGTTTTATCAGTTAAAAAACAAACGCTCTATAAAGAGAAAATATAAATTCACCCCATGGTTAATATTTCAGAAAACTATAGACAAATAATGCTTCCATTTGAAACAGCATTAAAAAACAATAGGCTAATTATCCCTGAGAGTCCAGATCCAAATGCTAAAGCTCCACGGAGGTGGTTAATAAGAGGTGAGTCATCGAGCGATCGCCTATTAATTCCTGATCAGCAGGTTTTTAAGCCACAATCTGGCCAAATGGGAAGCTATGGTGTATTTTTGGGAGACTGTTTAGCACCTCTTATGTATCATAGCCCAGGTGCATATTATCTTTTTGATAAAGACAAATTAGACATAGATTGGCTACGTGTACCTTCAAGTGATTATAATAAAGAAATCGAAAGAATAGGTAAAGATCATAATTTAAGATTAGAAGAGTTAAATGGTGGTTTAAACGCAGAGACTATGCTTTTTAAGCGTTTTGCAACATATCAACCAAATAAAGGTGTAGCTACCATTCCTTATCCACTCTCGCTAGAAGAAGCTGTCGCAATCTTTTTAACAGATGGTTTTATTGATCAAAAAAGTATAAATTCTTTACCAGACAACCTCAAAAGAAAAATAAAAACCTTTTAATAACTATAAGTGACAAAAAATACAAAATCTATGTAGCAACCAATACTAAATGGCTAATGCTTTGTTAGGGCTCAAGAAGTCAGTTTAGATAGAAGCGCTTGTTCGCAATATTCCGACTACAATATTTCTTAATTCTCCAACCTCTCTTTTTACGGATTGAGGAGAATCGCTACCATGAACTAAATTATTAGGCAGTTTTTCTTGTAGAGCATGTTTTCCTCTAATACTATCAGGGGTAGCTTCATTGGGTCGGGTTTTTCCCATTCTGTTTCTCCACCACTCAACAGCATTATTTTCTCTATAGATGAGTAAAAACGTCAGGGGTCCGGATTGGCTAAAAGTATAGAGAGAATCCCAAATTGTTTGGCCTTGTTCGTTAACAATCTGGGAATATTTCTCTTTTTCTGCGCCATAGAAACTTTCAGCTTGATCACCAGTTAGTTTAGTAGAAAAAGTGAAAACGATATTATCGTAACCTATTTCATTTAGTAGTGCTTGAGCCGCCTCTTCATCTTCATCCGGAAGAGATTTGCCCACGTTAGCTTGAGGCTTAATAATTCCTAACGTAATTTTATTTTCATCTATCAGACTTTGAAGCTCGGGATGCTCTAAAAGCTCTTTAATTCTTGCTAATTTAATCAATTCTAAATGCTCTAAGCTTACTAGGCCTTCTTGCAATCCTCGCATAGTTTCAGCAGCTTGTTTTCGAGTGGAAAAGGCTTGAGGAGTTTCAATCTGTTGAAATAACTCTGGTTTTTTCATGGTTTCTTTTTCGTCTTTCTGCCATCTTATCTAAAATCACTAAGAATTTATCAAGTTTCATAATATCCTTTTTAAGGTTGACAATCACCTTCTGATTTTCGCTTGTTTTTGATAAAACAGCCATATTGCAGGAAATTATATCATTTATTGTTCCGAGAATCGATCTCTAACTTACTTAGAATAGTCGTTAATATAATGTTGTGGGTAATGAATAGGTACCTCAATTAAAAACGGACCATCGCTTTTGTTAAACTTTTTAAGTAAACTGTTAAATTCTTTAATGCTTTGAACTTTGCTTGACTGACAACCATTTGCCTTTGCTAATACATCAAAGTCTACTTTACCGAATGAAGTATTCTTTTTATTTAATTTTTTATATTTACCCTTTAGTTGATATCTTTCAATTAGCGCATTCGAGCTGCTATTTAATACTAAAATTAATATTTTCAGTCCTAATCTAACTACTGTCTCTATATCTCCATTGTTAGAGTGAAATCCTCCGTCTCCTGCAATAACAACAACTGGAATATCAGGATTGGCAATTTTTGCCCCCATTCCCAACGATAAACCTGTTCCGAAAGAAGATAACCCTTCAGATGTTAAATAATACTCGGGTTTATTATTCTTAAAGAAAATACTAGATAGATGTCTGTGCATTCCTATATCATTTGCTAAAATATAATTTTCTTTAAAATGTTCGTTTAATGAGTTTAATATCTGAGGATGTGTTATTCCATCTTTGTAATGCTTTTTATCCTTAAGTAATTTTTCAATCTTTTGATTAGTTTTATTTATATCAATGAGCTGTTTGTTTTTATATTCTTCCAGGTGCTGTTCTAGAAGATCAATGCTCTTGTCCAAAGGTGATATTATATTTACATCTGGATTTAGGGCTTTGTGAGAATTATTATGAAATGAGTTTATATTTATTATCGACTTAGGAACACTTTTGGTTGACCATAAAAAGGGGTGCCGTTCACACAAATCATATCCTAGAAAAATGATAGTATCTGCCTTGTCAAATATTTTTTCATTTATATTATCTTCGACAACTGAGTCTATGTATGAACTCAGAACACCATAGTTTAATTTTGAGTTTCTATCTAGAATTCCTTTTGCTGAATAAGTTGCAATAACAGGAATATTTGTTTTTTCTGAAAAGTCTTTAACTATCTTTCCTGCCCCTTCTGTTTTAACAACAGTGTCTCCAGCTATGATTATTGGTTTTTTGCTTAGCTTTATAATTCCAGCAGCTTTTTTAATTAAGTTTTCTATACCTGAATCTTCAGACGGTGAAGGTAGAATAACATCTTTACTCAAATTTATTGAAGCTGCAGAGCTGATTTCAACATCAGAGGACAGTATATCAACCGGAATAGATATTACAGAAGGTCCGAACGGGAATGTCATCGAAGCTTTAAGCGCTAATTCAAGTGCAGATTTAAGCTCCTGAGGATTTTTAAGTTCGTATGCGTATTTTGATAAAGGCTTTGCAACTGACACATTATCAACACATTGATGCATGTCATTGTATATTACATAGGGCGTTTCTAATTGAGCTACAATTAAAATTAAAGGGTATCGGTCGAGAGCAGCTGTTGCCAAAGCAGTCATATAATTTGTGATTCCAGGACCAAGTGTACCAAAACAAACCTGTGGGGTTCTCGTAAATCTTGAGATGGCCGTAGCGAGCACTCCAGCGGTCATCTCATGTCGTGTTAGGATAAATTCAAAATCTTTTAGAGTGTTAAATGATAAAGCACTTGCTTCTCTCCCTACAATCCCATACATTCTGTTAATTCCTACGGATAATAAATATTTTTGCAGCAATTCCGAAAATGAAATTGTCATAATTACGGATGATTATAGTCCAAAAAGGAAGTTGAGGCAAGAGAATTAATAAATTTTATTAAAAGTATTAACGACCAACAGAATCTCTAATTAGGTTGGATAAACTTCTTTTGGCAATCCTGTCTACTGCTTCAGACAATTCCAAAATTTTATAATCGCCCTTGAGAACTGCTAAGCACAGAGTCCACAACCAAACAATCTCTGCTATTGTTCCAAGTAAAATAAATTCATTATGGGATAAAGAAAATTCATGCTTATATGATTCAATAATTAGTTTAAATTTATCTTTTTGCGGTTCAATTAAAACAGGGTGCTTCATATTTGTTACAGAACCAGCATAGTTAAGCAAAGTGGCAGATATTAAGAATTCCGCTAAATCATGTACCTTAGGCATTTTTTTTGCGTTGTCGAAGTCGTTTATCGCAATAATTTCTTTATTTCTGAATATCATATTGAAAACAATAAAATCACTATGATTCATTATATATTCACCCTTCGGTAATGAAACATATTCACTCTTAAGCTTCTTTAAAGTATCTAATATTCTTTTATAAATCAGTGATTCCTTTTTCGATTCAATAGCATTTTTGATTAGTGGAATTAATTTAGCTATTTCGTAGGATTCTATCTGTTTCAGAACATTAACCGGTATGTCTTTTTTTTTCGCAAATTCCTTCCCTATTGCCTGTAGTTTGTTCAAAGCCTTTAACATTGACACAATATCTTCGTCAGACCCATTATAAACACGCCCTTGTTTGTAATCTGTTAGAAAGTAAAATCTCTTACTCCAAGTAACAAAATAGTTTTTTTTCTTAGTAAGTTTAATCTTAGGTACAAAGTCCACTATAGAACTTGCATATGATTGAAACATAATTGATTTATCTCGGGAAAGTTTGTCACTGGAATATTCTGGTTTTTCTTTTAGAAAAAATATGCCTTTATTAGTATGGAGAACAGCTTTTCTTGATGTAAATGAGATGTATGGCGGGTAATCGTAAGAAATAATCTTAAATTGATAATTATCTTCAAGAAAATCTTCAAACCCTAGAAATTCTCTAGACTTAAAAAGAACGAGATCGTGCAGGTTTAAGTTAGGCATATTTTTTGTATTATATCAATTCTTTGGTTTTTACACATTTTGATGTAAAATTACTGCACAAGAGATATGAAGCAATTTCTGCCAATAAAAAAACTTAAGAGAGGAGATCAAGTCGCTATACTTTCGCCATCATTTGCTGCCCCAGGCAAATGGCCATATGTATACGATCTTGGCTTAATTCGACTAAAAGAAGTTTTTGGTTTAAAACCTGTTGAATTTCCTACAACGAAAAAGTTGGAAGCTTCTAAAGAAGAAAGGGCTAAGGATTTAATTGCTGCTTTTGAAAATAAGGAGATTAAAGGGGTAATTTCTTCAATTGGTGGCGATGATCAGGTAACCTATATTAAAAACTTGCCTTCAGAGCCATTTAAAAATAACCCTAAGCTTTATTTTGGCTACAGTGACAATACACACTTCATGAATTTCCTTTGGCTAAATGGTATTCCTTCTTTTTATGGTGGCGCTTTATTTACTCAATTTGCCGAACAAGGAAAAATCCATGATTTTACCCTTGAATACTTGAATCTAGCTTTGTTTAAAAAGGGTCAATTCGAGCTGAAAGCAAGTAGAGATTACAATGATATTGGCTTAAACTGGGACGATCAAGAGAGTCTTAATAGGCAGAGATTTTACGAGCCAAACGAAGGATGGATTTGGAATGGCACTCAGTCTGCAGAAGGTATTACATGGGGAGGTTGTGTTGAATCGATTGATGAAATCTTAAGACATGGTGGTAAAATGCCTTCTCTCGAGGAGTTTAAAAGTATAATTCTGATAATGGAAACGTCAGAAGAAATACCTACCTCTAATTATGTGTACAGGGTTTATCGGGCCTTAGGAGAAAGAGGTATTTTAGAAAAAGTAAAAGGGATTTTAGTGGGAAGACCAAAGGCTTGGGAGTTTGACAAGCAAAATAGTAGAGAACAAAAAGAAGAATACAAAAATCAGCAAAGAGAAATAATTTTAAAAACAGTACGAAAGTATAATTCTGAAGCACCTATTGTACAAAATTTTGATTTTGGTCATACTGATCCTCAGATTCCAATGCCATACGGTAAAAGCGTTAGGCTGAATTCTAAAATAAAAAAAATATATGCAGAATTTTAATATCTTTATTATTTCTTTAAGTTGATGAATAAAATAACCAAAGAATACATTAAATCGCTATCTTATACTGACTTTATTGCTTTTATAAGAGAAACAAATCGTTGTCCAGGCGGAAAAAGCTCCATAAGGGAAATTGTACAAAATACGTTTATAGAACGTGATTCTAACATTCTTGATGTTGGTTCAAATACGGGTTTTAATTCTTTAGAATTTGCTCATATAACTAGATCGCGGGTTTATGGAATAGATATTTCAGAGAACTGTGTGAAAGAGGCGAAAAATATGCTAAAGCTAGATACGCAGGATGTGAAGAGAAGAGTTGCATTCAAGATCGGATCAGCATATAGCATTCCCTTTGAAGATGAGTACTTTGATTTAGTCATGTGTGGCGGAGCAACTTCTTTTATGGAAGATAAAAACAATGCAATAAAAGAATATTTTAGAGTTTTAAAGCCGTGGGGATTTTTAGCAACAACGCAATTATTTTATAACAAGAAACCACCAAAAAGAGTACTGTATGATGTAGGTAAAGCAATTGGAGTTGAAATAAAGTATTTAAATAAAAATAATTGGCTAAGAATTTTCAACACAGATAATAGATATGAATTGTATTATTTCAAAGAATATAAATTTAGACAGAAAACAAATAAAAACATAGAGGAGTACGTGAATCTTTTTTTACGAAAACCACATATTGCTAAGCTAGATAAAGAAGTTAAAGAAGAGATATATAACAAATGGTTTGACTATATGCAAACATTTTCGGAGAATAATAAATATTTATCATATTTTATTGCCATATTTAGAAAAAATTTATATCAAGAAGAGAAAGAGTTTTTTTATAAAATAAAATGAATAATAATTTTAAAAGTAAAATTAAAAAATCAGATAAAACTTTTGCTAACAAAACTAAGGCTGAATTTAAACTGCCAATACACAATGGAAAGACTCACTATATGGAAGTTTCGAGGTCACCTTACTTTCAGGCTCTTTCAATATTAAGACATTATATTAAGATGGCTTGCGATGTTTACTGGGGAGATATTCAAAATGCGTACAATGTCGATTTGTTTATGATTACCCAAAGTGTATCTTCCCCTATGGGACCTGGCTCTGATTCAAAAGCAATTAGTATAAAGTTTGGTAAATCTAAAGCTTATTTAGTTGACTCTTCTCAATTTGGTTTTGAACCACTCCTCTTAAATGGGATTAAAAAGGTATATTGCTATCTACCATCAATGAGAGATGAAGATCCAGATGATCGGCACTTAAATCAATTTTATCATTGCGAAGCGGAAATATCTGGTACATTAGATGATTTAAAGCCTCAAATAGAAAATTTTATAAAGTTTTTAGCTGAAATTATTTTGTCTATGCCAAATATATTACGCTTACTAAGTGACAATTCAGAGGTTTCAACAGAAAAATTAAAATCATTGTTAGATACAAAAAAGTTTCATGAGATTGAATTTGAAGAAGCAATAAAACTCCTAAAAGATTCAGGTAATGGAAATCTCATAAATCGAACGAAGTTTGGACATGACGCCTCAAGTAAAGCAGAATTGAAATTGATGGAATTACTTGGATCTAAAGCTCCAATTTGGGTTAATCATTTTGATAGAGATCGGGTAGCTTTTTATCAAAAGCCCTACTTAGAAGATAAGGTTATAAATGCAGATTTACTATTTCCACCTATTGTTGAGGGTTCAT
>CAZITH010000019.1:0-13513 GCA_964542125.1 uncultured Gammaproteobacteria bacterium
AAAAATATGGATGGATATTTTGTAGGAGCAGGTCAGACTAAGAAATATTTAACTGATCACGGAATAGAAAACAGCAAGGTTTTTGTGTTTGGGATTCCTATAAGAAAACAGTTCCTTCAGGAAATTGATAAGGAAAAAGCTAAAACCAAGCTGCATATTATGCAGGATAAAACAGTCCTTCTTATTTCTGCTGGAACTTTTAGCTCAGTACCAGTAGAGAAGATTCTTAAAGAATTATCTGCTTTTCTTAATGTATACATAATTTTTCTTTCAGGAAGTAATACAAAAATTACTGAAAAATTGGAGGAACTTATGAGCAAATATTCTATTCCCGGAGAAGTAATTTCTTATGTTGAAAATATGGAGGATTATATGTCAGCATCTGATTAATATATTTCAAAAGCAGGGGGACTTACTGTTGCAGAATGTTTTATAAAAAAACTGCCTGCAATATATCTTCATAACTTTCCAGGGCATGAAGAAGGAAACGCAAAGTACGCAGTTTCAAACGGTGCAGCAGTTATAGCAGAAAAAAATACATTAAAACAAAGAATTGAGTCTTTACTAAAAAACCCAGCTGAACTAAAAGAATTAAGTAGAAATGCCGGGAAAGTTGCGCTTCCAAATGCGTCAGAAAATATAATAAAAACAATACTGTCTGCTTGACAGGATGTTACGGGAAAGCTACTATAAGAGTAAGCTTCCGGTGAGTAGGAGGGACTTTTATGAACATCTTCAGTCCAAAAGGATTTCTTCAGATTGCAGGGCTTCTCTTTTTTATTTTGGCAATTTTAAGTGTTGTTGGAGTTTTGGGTTTAACTCCAGACAGGAGTGTCTTTGGAACATTTTGGTGGTTTGATTTTAAAGAAGCAGTACTTTTAGGGTTACTGGGAATAATTTCATTTTTTCAGCAATTTTTATTTCCTGCCATGTGGCAAAGATATTTTGTAGTTTTAGTGGGAATTTTAAGTGTTCTGGCCGGGGTTTATAATTTTATGGGAAATAATGTAAAGCTTTTTGGAATGAATTTAGAATCTCCAGCTGATCTGGTATTTCTTTTGTTAATTGGCGCATGGGCACTCTACGCTGTTTACGGGAATGCTATAGGAAGAAGTAGAAAGAAAAATGAATAACCTAAGTAAGAAATCGAAGATGAATGTTGTCCTTCCCCGCTTTGCGGGATAAGGATCATTCTTTTTAAGTAGTTACTCTTCGGCCATCGGGCCTCAGAGTTAAATACTTTTGATTATTTGACACAAAAGTATTTAAAAAGAATGGAGGTGATTCAAATGAAAGTTGTAGAAATGTTAGGATGGCTTCTGGTAGTAGTTGGCGCTTTAAACTGGGGACTTATTGGCGCTGGAATGCTAATGGGAGGATCAGGTTGGAATGTAGTTATGATGCTTTTAGGTTCCATGCCTAAAGTTGAAGCAATAGTGTACGTGTTGGTTGGGCTTGCTGGTTTATGGATGGTTTGGGCTAAATTATCTGCCAAGAAGTAGTAGGTTTAGAAAAATTGCTTTTTTTGGAAAACCGCACGAGTTTTCTTGCGGTTTTCCTATTTTTGAATTATGGATTTAACAACAAAAAAATGTGTTCCTTGCGAAGGAGGGGTTCCGCCTTTTACACCCTCTCAAATTGAAGAATATAAGAAAGAAGTTTCTTCAGAGTGGGAGGTAATAGAAGATAACCATAAATTAATGCGCAAATTTAAATTTGAAGATTTTAGAAAAGCCATGGGATTTGTTAATAAAGTAGCAGATGTTGCAGAAGAGGATCAGCATCATCCAAATATAGAAATTTTTTATAATATTGTAAAGTTAACCCTCTGGACACATGCTATAGCAGGACTTTCTGAAAATGATTTTATAGTAGCCGCAAAAGTAGATAAGATTACGTAGTTTTTCTTTTAATTACTTTCTTCACTGCTTCTTTAATGCTGTCAGTGTCCATGTGAAATTGCGTTAATAATTCTTCTGGTTTTCCTGACTCTCCAAACACATCTTTCAGTCCAACTCTTTCAAGAGGAGTTGGTAGATTTTCTGAAAAAACCTCTGCTAGTAATCCTCCCAACCCGCCAGCAACCTGATGGTCTTCTACACTTACCGCACATCCTGTTTTTTTAACAGATTCTAAAACAGATTCAGTATCAAGCGGTTTTATGGATGCAATGTTAAGTACTTCTGTCTGTATTCCTTCTTCTTCTAATTCTTTTGCCGCGCAAAGCGCATAATACAACATATAGCCAGTTGCAAAAATGCTTGCTTGGGGGGAGTCACTTACCCAATATACATATGCTTTCCCTTCTTCAAACGGTGTCTCAGAAGTTGTAATTATAGGGGTTTTATCTCTGGTAAAACGTAAATATACTGCACCTTTTATTTCTCCAGCAAGAACTGTTGCTTTTTCAGCTTCTATAGAATCACAGGGAACAAAAACTTTTATTTTTGGCCAAACTCTAGTTATTGCAATGTCTTCAGTTGCCTGGTGTGTTGCGCCATCAGGTCCCGTCATAAGGCCTGCATGATGTCCTGCAATTTTTGCATTAGATTCGTTATATACTATAGTGGTTCTTATTTGTTCCCAGTTTCTTCCTGGAGAAAATGTAGCGTAAGAAGAAAAGAAGGGAATCTTTCCAGAGACTCCTAACCCTGCTGCAACTGCTGCCAT
Organism: uncultured Gammaproteobacteria bacterium; assembly: GCA_964542125.1. Lineage (GTDB taxonomy): Bacteria > Patescibacteriota > Microgenomatia > Levybacterales > GWA1-39-11 > JAGORM01. Next base: position 2,671 of record CAZITH010000019.1, read on the forward strand.
ATTTTGTTCTGCAACACCTACCTCAAAAAATCTCTCAGGATATTTTTTTGCAAATCCTTCTGCTTTTGTTGATTCAGTCAGATCCGCAGAGAGCGCAACTACATTTGGATTAGTTTCTCCTAGTTTCTCTAATCCTTTTCCGTATCCTGAACGCGTTGCATCTTTTTCTCCGTCTTTATCAAATAACTTGTCGTTTAGTTTTAAATCTGGATTTAACATACTATATTTAACATCACTGGTGTTCTGATTCTATTTTCCCCTGCAATGTTCTTAACTCATCTAGTGCTTTTTTTGCCTCTTCTTTATTAGGTGGTTTACCATGCCACGTGTATTCATTTTCCATAAAGTCTACTCCCTTTCCAGGAATAGTATGCGCAATTATCATGGTAGGCTGCTGGTGAACGGTGCGCGCTTCCTGCACGGCTTCTATAAACCCTCTTATATTATGTCCGTCCACCTCAAAAACCTTCCAGTTAAACGCTTCATATTTGTACCGTAACGTTTCAAGCGGCATAATATCCTCAGTCATTCCATCTATCTGAATATTATTTCTATCCATAACTGCAGTAATATTATCTAATTTATATTTTCCTATGAGCATTACCGCTTCCCAAATATTTCCTTCCTGCTGTTCTCCGTCTGAAGTAAGGCAGTAAATCTGATGTTTTTTCCCATCCATTTTTGCCGCCAAGGCCATTCCTGCCGCTTGAGAAAGTCCTTCACCCAAAGGACCAGATGTATTTTCAATTCCCGGAAGAATAGTTCTGTGAGGATGTCCCTGAAGCCTTGTGTTTAATTTTCTTAATGTTTTTAATTCCTCTATGGGAAAATATCCGGCACGCGCCATAGTTGCATATAAAACTGGACAGATGTGCCCATTTGAAAGGATGAGCTTATCACGGTCTTCTAAGAGAGGATTTTGAGGATCATGATGCAAGATGTGAAAGTAAAACGCGGTAAAAATATCAGTCATGCCCAGAGGTCCAGCAGAATGTCCGCTTCCCGCCTCTAAAAGCATGCTTATAATAAGCTGCCTTATTTCATTTGCAATTTCTTCTAACTCAATTACTCTTTGGTCATGAATTGGCTCAATCATATTTCTAATACCGGTAGACTATGAATAAATCTGAAACGTTGCTGGGAAGTCTACCTGTTTCTATCCCGTCTTCTGTTTTCTCAAAAAAATCTAAACTGCTATTTGATTCAAGCGCTTCTTTAATGTTTATATTTAGCTCTGCTGCTTTTTTCTTGGTTTCAGTGTCCCCTATGGCTCCTGCATGGTGAGAGTTGTCCCACCCGTCAGAATCAAAGGAGCAAATAATTGTCTTGTCGTCTATTTTTTCTAATGCTCCTAAAACGACTTCTTGATTACGTCCTCCAGCACCCCCGCCAGTAACTTTTACCGTAGTTTCTCCGCCAGCAAAAAGTATTGAGTTTGGCTCAGTTTGACTTATTAATTCTTCCCCTGCAGTTTTTGCTTCATGTTCAAATTTATCTGAGAGTACTTTTGTTGATACTCCTAGCTCTTTTGCTTTTGCTTCCATGGCAGAAAGCGCGGTTAAATTGGATAATACAATAAGATTTGAGACATTTTGAAAATATTTTGGATCTTGCGGATTATCTCTAAATGCACTTTCCGCAAGCGCAAGTTCTTCTTCCAGGTTATATTTTTTTAGAATATCTTTTGCATCTTGTATATGCGTAGGATCATGAACCGTAGGGCCAGAAGCTATATATGTTAAGTCATTTCCGGGAACGTCAGAAAATATTAAAGACACAACTTTTGCAGGATACAGTCTTTCTGCAAGTCCTCCTCCTTTCACGTCTGACAAGTGTTGTCTTACCTTATTCATTTCTATTATATTTGCGCCAGATTTTAAAAGCGCTTTACTTACTTCTATCTGTTTATCCAGAGATATGGAGTGTGGTGCAACCAGTAGTGCAGAACCACCACCACAGATAACCACTAGTACTAAATCTTTTTCAGTGAGCTGAAGCGTGGCTAGTCTTTTTAAAAGAGCCTGAGTGAACGCAGCATTAATAGTAGAAGGGAGCGGATGAGTTCCCTGGGTAAAGTGAATTTTTGTAAAAGTTTCAGGATTTGTATCTATCACATGCCCCTCAGTGAGTTTTTCCCCAAGTTGCGTTTCAATAAGTTTAGAAATACCAGCACTGCCTTTCCCAAATCCTATGAGAAAGATCCTATTATAATCTGATAAATTAAACTCTTGATCCGCAATTTTTAAAGAATTATCTGAAAGATGGAAATTGTGATCCATGACATGCTGAGGCTGAATACTTTCAAAGGCAGCTTCTAAAAGGTCTAATACCACTTTTCTCTGCGGAGTTTTAGAAAGTACATCAATATTCTTAATGTAGGGCATGGAATAAGTGTAGCAGAATTCGGAAAGATTGTGGAGTGTTACTTGCCGCCTTTGCCTTTTTGCCAGGGAACTGAGGTGAGGATTTTTGCATACATGTCTTTTTCAAGTTCATAGTGAAGTACATGTAATTCTTCTTCATTTGGGTTTCTGTCTACAAACTGAACATAGGGAATTTCCGTGATAACTGCAAGCGGGGTTTGTTCATTTGCTTCCCCCATTTCTAGAACCGCAGCAGATGAGAGAGCGTCAGAAACATTTACCTGCGTAATCTCAAGTTTTTTCCCAAAGATATCAGGGGTTCCAATTTTATTATTTAATGCCAGAAATCCGCTGTGCGAAATTGCAGCCCCAGTTATTCCCCATCTCAGCATAGTAGATTTGCTGTCAGTAATAATAACTCCTATATTTTTTAGTTTAAACTTTTTCTTTAAATATTCTCTTATTTTATTCGCTGAATTTTGAGGGTCTTCTGGCCATAAAATAAGACTTCCATTACTATTTGACTCATCAATTCCTGCTGTTGCCACAAGCATATTATCTTTTATAGTCAAATACACATTATATTGATTAGATTCTTTCGGCAGGAAATAATCAGCTTCCTTTTTTACAAGTTCGTCTTTACTTGTAGAACTAGGTAACATTCTTCCTTCGCAAATCGCAACAATCTTAGAAGTAACTGCAATAACAGAATTTTCCTCGATCTTTGTCAGGTACGTATCTAAAATATTAAGAATATCTTTGTCCTTTTGGGTTATTTTGTGGGTTTTTATAGCAGTAACTTTCATAGCTTTGTATTATATCTGATTGACTCTAAATTCGCGAATTTGGTATAATGTTTTTGCGCACGAAACTGCGAAATTTATGAGTTGCACTGTCAGCACCATATCTTCAGCTAAAATCCTTGAATAAGGTTATCTTCGTGTGCCCCAAAAATGTCTAGTCAAAAATCTGTAGATCAAATTAGAGATGAATATCTTGCAAAACTTGAAAAAGTAAGTGGTTTATCCAGAGATCAAGCAAAACAAGAGCTTATTGCCGAGGTTGAAAAAGATTCCCACGAAGAGATTGCAAAAATAATAAAAGATACAGAGGATCAGGCAAAACTTACTGCTAATCACAGAGCACAGGAAATAGTAGTAGATGCTATGCGTCATGGCGCGCTAGATTACATTGCAGAGTTTACCGTTTCTACCATTAGAGTTGACTCAGAGGATGTAAAGGGAAGAATTATTGGAAAAGAGGGAAGAAATATTCGCTCCTTTGAAAATACTACAGGGGTTGATGTTGACCTAGATGAAGAAGGAGTCATAAGGCTTTCTTCTTTTGATCCAGTAAGGCGTGAAGTAGCCCGCCGCGCATTAGACATTTTAATACGGGACACTAGAATTCAGCCAGTAAGAATTGAGGAAGTGGTTCATGAAACACAAAAGGCTGTTGAGAAAATTCTATTTGAAGAAGGGGAAAAGCTAGCTCATGAAGTAGGGGTATTTAATCTTCCTCCTGATCTTATTTCTTATCTAGGACGCTTTAAGTTTAGAACTTCTTTTGGCCAGAATTTAGTAGTACACACACTAGAAGAAACAAAAATAGGGATTCAAATTGCATTGGAAATTGGGGCAAATGTAGAAGTTGTAAGGTTAGGTTGTTTGTTCCATGACATAGGAAAAATTGTGAATGATAAAGAAGGGTCTCACGTAACTTTAGGCGTAGAATTATTGCAAAAATATAAGATTGCAAAAGAAGTTGTAAATTGTGTTGCAGAACACCATGAAGACAAACCTTTCTCTTCTGTGGAGTCAGTCATAGTTCACATTGCAGATTCTATTTCAGGAGCGCGCCCTGGAGCAAGACATGAGGATGTTCAGGATTATGTAAAAAGAATTAAGGACATGGAAGACATTGCAAAACAGTTTGATGGAGTAGATGATGCATACGCTTTTGAAGCAGGACGTGAAATTAGAGTAATTGTAAACCCCGGCAAATTAGATGATATAGAAACAACCATCATTGCTAAAAAAATTAAAGAAGAAATAGATAGGAAATTAATAGTACCTGGAGTAGTAAGAGTTACTGCAATAAGAGAATTCAGAACCACAGAACCTAAAGAATGATACATGGTAGTAAGTATCAAGAATTAAGTATTGAGTGCACCCTCGAAATGTAATAATTTTCCTGAAAACTTGACAAAAGAATCGTAAGGTTGTACTGTTAAATCAATGCAATCTTTATGTATTGAACCTTCTATTTCTTCAATAAAAATACTTCTTCCTCATTATTCAAGCATTAAGTTGTTTTCGGAATATGAAAAAAGTTGCCCTTCGTCCCTCGGGACTCAGGGTTCTGAATTTTCCTCTATCTTACTTTAGTTGACAGGAAAATTCATGAAAGCGAGGTGATTTATAAATGTCTGTAACGAAAAAAGAATTAATAGAGGTTGTTGCTAAAAAAGCAAACCTCACCAACAAAGCATCCAAAGAAGCTGTAAAAGTTTTTCTCAACTCAATTCGTGACTCACTTAAGAGAGGAGAAAAAGTTGTCATTTCAGGATTCGGAACATTCAGCTTAAGGACTAGAAAGCAGAAAAAGGGACGTAATCCTAAAACAGGAGAGCCAATGATGATTGCAGCTCGCCGTGCTCCAGGATTTACCCCAGGAAAGAGCCTTAAAAAAGCTGTTAGATAGTTTTTTAAAGGTATAGTACAATACACTGAGTGAAAAAAGCTTTGTGTATTTTGGGTCCTACTGCAGTTGGGAAGACTGCCCTCTCCCTTTTTTTAGCTCCTCACTTTCAAGGGGTAATATTTTCTGCTGATTCCATTCAGGTTTATAACGGTTTAGATATTATTTCCGGAAAAGACAAAGACTCATACGGTGATTCACCTGTAGAGATGCTTGATTTAGTTTCTCCAAAATACTCATTTAATGTTTCAGATTATGTAAGGACATTTAGAACAAAACTTAAGAATATTAAACCTGATCAAATGCCAATTATAGTTGGCGGTACGGGATTTTATATTTCTGCACTTATAAATGGAGTAGAAACATCAGAAATAAAACCAGATAAGAAGTTAAGAAAGTTTCTTGAAGGAAAAAATGTAAAAGAGCTTCAGGAAATTCTTTCTCAAAAAAATCCAGAAAAATTTTTAAAGATGAATTCTTCTGATAGGGATAATCCAAGACGATTAGTGCGTGCAATTGAAATTGCATCAATAAATCAAAACTCAAAATCCAAAACTCCAAATGTAAAAAAGCCGCTTGAGAATTTTGACATTAAAATAATTGGTTTAATTTTACCAAAAAACGAGCTTGACAAAAGAATTGATGAACGAGTTGAGAAGAGGATGGAAGATGGTGCATTGGGGGAGGCACAGAGTTTGTTCAAGGGTTACAAGAGTCTTTCTACCCAAATAAAAAGAGCGAATGGATATAAACAACTTTTTGCATATCTTGAAAATGAAACAACTTTAGAAAAAGCTATAGAATTATGGAAAATAGCAGAACATCAAAATACAAAAAAACAAATGACTTTTTTTAAGAAAATAAAAAATATAGCATGGTTTAATTTTTCAAAAAAACCTCAAAAGGAAATACTTGCTTACGTTCAAGAATGGTATAATAAAAATAAATGAATACTTCAGTGAGGTTAAGAAATATAATTTACGGCTCTACTATATTTGCAATTTTAATTTTTGCTTTTTACAACAGGGAAATTTTTATTCCATTTTTGATTGCAATGATTTTTGCATACGTGTTTAATCCTCTTATAGATTTTTTTGAAAAACTCAAGTTCCCCAGAACGGTATCCATATTAATTGTTTACACCATTTTAATAGCCTCATTTGCAGGAATGATATTTCTTATAACACAATTTATTCTTTCTGAGTCTGAAAACATCTCTAAAAGTTTTGAAATATTTTCAAAGTCAGTAAAAAGCGGAGTGAACGGAAGTCCTGCAATTCTTAGATATGTTTTTGGAGATTTCTTTGATAATTTTGGAAGGACACCTGTTAGCGGAAGTGTTTCTTTCCCGGTATTTACTAGAGCCTTCTCAGAAATACTTAATGTATTTATTTTTCTTTTCTCTGCATTTTTCTTTTTGAAAGACGGAAGAAATATGATCAAAGGTGCAATAGAGCTTTTGCCAGCAGAATACAGAAAGGATACTGAAGCTATGCTGGAAAAAATTAATACAGTTTTGTCTGCATATCTTAGAGGTCAGATAATTTTGATTCTTGCCATGATGGGTATGCTATTAGTGATTTTCAACATCTTGGGCGTTAAAAATGGACTCACACTTTCTCTGATGTCTTCTATTTTTGAAATCGTACCATTTATAGGTCCAGTGGTTGCAGCAGCTATAGGGACTTTTGTAATTATTATTTCCGGAGGATTCCATAATTTTCAGGTGCCTATGTTTCAAACTGCTTTAATTTTGCTTGCAATTTATGCAATTACAAGATATATCCAGGATTACGGAATTGCGCCTTTTGTGATAAGTAAAGCAACAGATTTACACCCCTTAATTATTTTGTTTTCAGTTATTGTGGGAGAACATTTGTATGGAGTGATTGGGGTTATCTTGGCAGTTCCTGTGGCAGCAAGTATAAAAATAGTTTATTCATTTGTATTTGAAAAAATTCATGCTCACCCTAAACATTCTTAGCCTCAATTTTGACTAGTAATTCAACCTGTAGTATAATGTATTTTGCTCTGGGAAGAAGGGCTATAACTTCTAAGCCTACCTTAAAAATAGGCTAGGAGAGGAAAGTCCAGACAGCAGTAATGCAGGGAACGGAGGGTAATCTCCGACTGGTAACAGCTAGTGTTTAAACCTTATGCTACTAAACGGGTTTAAAACAAATCTTGACTTAACAAGATTTGAGAGCAACAGAGACGAGTAGTTATGAAACGGGCAATCCTACCTGCTGCAACTTCCGAACGGTGAGAAAGCGCATTACTTGTTCGAGGAATCGGACTATCACCAAAGATTGAAGGCACCACGTAAACTCGTGGAAGGATCGACAATTTATCGATACTTAGAGAGATGTAGCCTAGAACAGAATCTGGCTTACTATCTTCCCAGAGCAATTAAATAACGAATCTGGCTTTAGAGATGAAGTCTCGCATGAGCGAAGCGAATACTCTCTTCCCAGAGCAAAAATTAAACACCTGTATTGCAAAGGAGTTTATATTCGCAGTTTAGGCATAGAACGTTTTTACTGCACTTAAAATCACTTTCCTCTATTTCCTTTATTTCTTCTAAAAGTTCATCTTCAAATTTATCTAAATCTTCTTGGGAAAATGTCATAGATTTTTTAGAATTTCCTTCTAAAAAATGAAGTGTTAAGGTTATTTCATTTGCTTTTTTGTTAAGAATTGGTTCTCTTACTCTGGTTGCAGCAAGAGCATACATAGCAAGTTGTAGTCTATGAGCTTTATCTGCTTTGGGATTATCTTCACCAGTTTTATAATCTATAATTTCTATTCCGTGATCTTTTGCGTCAATTCTGTCAATTTTTCCAAAAACTTTTATTCCGTTTTTCAGCATAAAATTAAAAGGCATCTCAAGCCCAAGTGGTTTTACCGGAGGATTGCATTCCGTTTTGTAAAATTCTGTTAAAACATATTCAGCTTGTTTAAAATGTTCTTTTTCATTTTCTTTACTGTCATATCCATCTGGAATCCATTCTTGTTTTAAAATATCCAGTAAAATTTCTAAGGAAACTTTTTCATCATCCTGAATTTTTTTATAAAACTTATCTAGTGTATTGTGGATAGAAATTCCATATGTTTGAACAAATGTTTGTGGAGTAGGAATATTAAAAATTACTTTTGCTTTATAATGAAGCGGACAAATATCAAAACTTTGTAAATTAGAATAAGTAATATAATTTATTTTATAAGGAGGTTTTTTTTCCTCTTTTACTTCTTCTTGCTGATAGGTAGATAAAACTTCGGTAAGGGATAATTGTTGGGTTTTTCCCTTAGCCTCTTCTTCTCTGACTAATTCAGGAAGCGCTTCATAAATAAACGGAGAAAGCTTTTTAGGTCTTTTTCCTGTGCCATAAAAATCTGCAGCAGTAAAAAATAATAACTCTTTTGCACGTGTCATTCCCACATAAAAAAGTCTTCTTTCTTCTTCCAGATGAAAATCAGTTTCTAAAACTATTTTCTCTTTGATAAGTTCTTGAGGAAGCGGAATCTTTTCTGCTCTTTCTCTGGAAGGAAATCTGTCATTTACTAAATTTACTAAAAAGACTACTTTAAATTCCAAACCCTTTGAAGAGTGAACCGTTAAGATGTTTACTGCATTTGTATCCCGTGCATCTATATCTGCTGCGGTTGGACTGTCTCCCATGGTGAGCATTAAATTAAGCCACTCTGTTACTATAAAGATATTAGAGTCAGGCCGTTCCATCTCAAAATTTTTAACCCTATCAAAAAATTTAGCTATATTTTGAACTCTTTTTTCTTCTTTCAAAGATTCTGTTTTTGAAAGCGTTTCAAATAAACCTGAGTCAACTATAAAATAATACAGAATTTGTCCAGCGTGTTCCTTTTTAGATCTTTCCAGATGACGTTTCATCATTTCATAAAACTTTAAAAGTTTTTCTTGAGTTTCCGGTTTTAAAAATGTTTGATTTACATTTTCTAAACTTTCAAAAAGAGTGAGGTTTTTTTTCTTTGCATAATTCAATAATAAATTCAGTTCTATGTAGGGAATTTTAAAAACATCCATAGATAAAACCCTGAACAAAGAAACAGTATCAGTAAGATTTGTTAAAAATAAAAGATAAGAAATTAAATCTTTTACTTCTTCCTGTTGAAATAAATAACCAGGTCCTAAAAATTGGTACGGAATTTTATTTCTTTGCAGAGCAGTAGTTATTAACTGCGCATGGTTGTTAGCTCTTACCAGAATTGCAAAATCTTTAAATTCATACATCTTAGAGAGTGAAAGAATTTTTTTTGCAATTTCTTCGGCTTCATCTTCAGAACGCTGCTGGTGTATGAGTTCAATCTTTTTGACTCCTTTGGTATGAGACTTTAATTTTTTATTAATATGTTCCACAATTTCAAGTCTATTGGGATTATTATTTTGAATAAGCGTATAGGATGCATCTAGAATGGTTTGAGTAGATCTATAATTATCAGTTAAAGTTAATATCTGGGATTTTGGAAAATTTTTTTTAAATTGTAAAACGTTACTTACTGCAGCTCCTCTAAATCTGTAAATACTTTGGTCATCATCTGCAACTACAGTAATATTTTCATCATCTCCGGCAAGTAAAATTGCTAATTCATTTTGGGCGTAATTTGTATCCTGAAATTCATCTACTAGCACAAATTTAAATTGTTTTTGAAATCTTTTTAAAACGTTCGGCCTGTCCCTAAATAATTTTAAGACATTTGAAATTAAATCTGAAAAATCCATTACGGAGTTTTTTATTTTTAATTCCTCATACGCTTTATAAGCAGCGGATAGTTCTAAATACTGTACATATTCCTCATTTTCTTTCTCATTTTGTTTTTTTGCCCAGTCAATATACTGATCCGGTGTAATATCCTCATCTTTAAGTCTAGAAAAATGGGTTAAAAGTGCATCTAAAAATTTAGTAGGATTTCCCAATGGTCTAAACTGTCTTAGACCTAAGTTAAAAATATTTTGGCGCATTAGTAAAACTGCTTCAGATTCAGAAATAAGTCTGTAATTTGGGTCAAGTCCTATGTTGTGTGCTTCATCACGTAAAATTCTGTCACAGAAAGAATGGAAAGTATGAATCCATAAATTTGTATATCCGTAAGGAAGTAAAATATCTAATCTTTCTTGCATTTCATATGCTGCTTTATCTGTAAACGTTAGTGCAAGAATAGACGGTGGAGGAGTCCTTCTATCTACAATTAGATGTTTTATGCGCTGAGTAATAACTGTGGTTTTTCCCGTGCCAGCACCGGCAATAATAAGAACTGGACCGTCTCCATGTTCGACTGCCAATTTCTGTTGTGGGTTTAAATTATTCATGTCTATTTCGATTCCCTTCTTGCGCTTTTACTCACTTCGTTCGCAAGATCTTGAGAAGTGGTCCATTACCAAATTCAACTGCCTCTTTTTGTTTTAGATTTAAATCATTTGCCATTTTAGAAGAAAAAATCCGAGGATTTTGTGTTTACCTACTATACTTGAGAATTAAAAATATTGCAAGAAAACTAAGCCGCTTGAGATGTAGGATGGAGGAATCTAACAGTTGAGTTAAATACTTTTTGTCTTACTTCAGAAGACCATTGTGCTTGCGCACCTAATCTTGCTGTATTATGCCCTGTTGACGGTTTAGCACTTAATCCCTTTGCCTCTCCTGGAAGCGTAAGACGTTTGCTTTTTCTGTCAGGATTGATGAATTCGCGGACTGCATGAATAACTTTTTTGTCTCCATAGTTTTGCAGTATTGTATCTAAATCTC